>JAUMWV010000011.1:17623-24166 GCA_030529455.1 Propionibacteriaceae bacterium
GCCCCGGCCCCCACCGCGTCCGGCGGGGCCGCTACCTACCGGTCAGCGGCGGGCAGCGACCAGCAGGCCGTTGCCCACCGGCAGCAGCGCGGGAACGTAGGCTTCCGAAGCGGTGACCGCCTCCAGCGCCTCGCGGATGATCACGGTCTCGTCGTCCTCGTTGTCCGGGTCGGCGACGAGGTTGTGCCACAGCGCGTCGTGGAGGACCAGCAGGCCCCCCGGGCGCAGCAGGCGCAACGCGGCGGAGACGTATTCGACGTATTCCAGCTTGTCGCCATTGATGAACATCAGATCGTAGGCCCCGTCGCGGAGTTTGTTCAGCACCTCGAGCGGCATCCCAGCGATGAGCCGGAACCGCGGCGACGGCAGACCGGCCCCGGTGAACGCCCGCCGGGCTCGGAGCTGGACGTCGGCGTCCGGGTCGATGCTGGTGAGCACGCCGTCGGGTGCCATCCCGGCGAACAGGGCCAGGCCCGATGCCCCGGTTCCGGTGCCGACCTCGGCGACGGTCTTGGCGTTGAGGGCCTTGGCGAGCACCGTGAGCAGGCTCGCCACGCCGTTGCTGATGGGACGCTCACCGGCGGTGATGGCGTCGTAGCGGGCGTCGCGCAGCGCATCGGAGCTGGTCACGAAGTCCTCTGCGAAGCCCCAACTCTGGGCAGTCGGTGTCTCATTCACGGAACTCAGCCTAGCGAGTCATCTACGATGAGGCCCATGAGTCGTGTCGTGAGTGACGGGATCGCCGTCAGCGCGCTGAGCAGCCAGGCGGTTGCCGGGGACCGGGCAACACCCGGGGACGCGCTGACCATCCGGAGCCGATGGAGACAAAGATGCCGGTGCTCGGGGAAAGGCCCTGCCGCCGCCAGCCCGAGCATGAGCCCAGCGACGGCGATGGAGACAAAGATGCCGGTGCTCGGGGAAAGGCCGGGCATGACCGGCGAGATCTTCGCCTCCGCAGGAGACGTCGCGCACGACGGCGACCCGCTCACGATCATTGAGGATTGAGAACAGATGACTGACGATTTTTCCCCCGTCTTCGGGCGGTTGATTACGGCGATGGTGACCCCTTTCGGGGACGGCGGCGAGCTTGACCTGGACGCCGCCAGGAGGCTCGCCCGGCATCTCGTGGACGACCAGCTCAACGACTCTCTCGTCATCAACGGGACGACGGGGGAGTCCCCCACGACGACCGATGCCGAGAAGAAGGCGCTGCTGGAGGCCGTGATCAGCGAGGTCGGCGACCGCGCCCAGATCATCGCCGGGGTCGGCACCTTCTCGACCGCGCACACCATCCGGCTAGCGCAGGACGCCGCCGAGGCGGGGGCCGACGGGCTGCTCGTCGTGACGCCGTACTATTCACGGCCGCCCCAGGACGCCCTCGCCGCCCACTTCTGGACGGTCGCGGACGCGACGGACCTGCCGGTGATGCTGTACGACATCCCGCACCGGGCCGGGGTGCCGATCGAGACGGCGACACTCATCGGGTTGGCCGAGCATCCCCGCATCGTCGCGGTCAAGGACGCCAAAGGCCAGCCGGTCGCCAGCTCCCAGGTGATGGCCGCTTCCAGCCTCACCTACTACGCCGGGGACGACGCGATGACGCTGCCGCTCATGGCGGTCGGGGGCGTCGGCGTGGTTGGCACCTCGACCCACTTCACGGGCCGGGCGACCAGGCAGATGATCGAGGACTTCACGCAGGGCCGGGTCGAGGCGGCGCTGGGGCTGCATCAGCGGCTGCTGCCGGTCTATACCGGAGTCTTCGCGACGCAGGGCGTCATGATGGTCAAGGCCGCGCTGAACGCCAGGGGGCTGCCGGTGGGGCCGGTGCGGGCGCCGCTGCTGGATGCGACACCGGAGCAGGCCGGGACTTTCTTGGAGCTGCTGGCGCAGTTCGAAGCCTGAGCCGGTGGGACAACGTAGACCCTGCTCCGACCAAGGCGAGACCGTGGTGCACAGCTGGCACACAGGTTGGCCTGGCACAGTGGCTGCTATGGAGAGGGACAAACGCTCCGTGTTTCGGTCCAGGAAGGCTGCCCACACCTGGGTCGCGCCAACCTGGGAAGAACTGGTTCGCGACCACTCCGAGCAGGTGTTCCGGCTAGCCTTGCGCCTCACGGGCAACCGGCACGATGCGGAGGACCTCACCCAGGAGGTCTTCATCAAGGTCTTTCGTTCGATCCACCGGTTCGAGCCGGGCACCATCGAGGGCTGGCTGCACCGGATCACCACCAACCTCTTCATCGACTCCGCTAGGCGCCGGTCGCGGTTCAGGGAGTCCGCGCACAGCCACGTCCCCGACTTCGTGTGGGGCGAGGCCGACGACCCGGGGGCGCTGCGCGACGACGTGGACTTCGACCACGACGTGGAGGCGGCGCTCGCCGCGCTCACCCCGGAGTGCCGGGTCGCGGTGGTGCTGTGCGACATCGAGGGGCTCAGCTACGACGAGATCGCCCAGGTGCTCGACATCAAACTGTCGGCGGTGCGCAGCCGGATTCACCGGGGACGCACGCAGCTGCGGGCGGCGCTGGAGCATCGGCGTCCCAGCTCGGGGCGTGAACGCTATCTCGGGGTGAACGGATGATCCTGCCGGTCAGCGGGGACGAGACCTGCGCCCGGATGGCCGCCTGGCTGCCCGGCCTCGCCGATCACAGCCTGACTCCCCAGCGCAGCGCCACCGTCTCGGCCCACGTGGACAGCTGCGAACGCTGCCGTGCCGAGGTGGAACAGCTCCGCGAGGTGCGGGCGCTGCTGGGCGCCCGCGGTGACGCGCAGGCCCCGTCCGGGCTGTCGGGGCGGCTGCTGCTCATCGCCGGTGAGGACGCCTCGCAGCCACTGTGGCTGAGTGGCGGAGCGACCGGCGCGCTCCCGAGCCGCCGCAAGCGCCGGGCGCGGATCGCCCGGAGGTTCGCGCTCAGCAGCACGGTCGCGGTACTGGCCGTGCTTTCCCTCGCCCTGCTCATGGCCCCCGCCCTGCCCCAGGTCACCGACCCGGCGGATCAGGCCCGCCGGTCCTTCTCCCGCTCCATGACGGCGCTCGGCCTAGACGGCCTCGTCGTTGCCGTGCTGGCCGCCAGCGACGCGGGGGTGGACCTGCGCACGGAGGCTGGGCTCCAGCCGAGCGCGCCGCTGCTCGGCCCGGCTCAGCCGTTGGCCGCGGACCAGGCCGCGGAGCTCCTCAGCCAGCTGCGTGACCCGGGCGGATGGCTGGCCGGGACGCAGCGGGTGAGCCTGCGCGACGGCGGCGTCTACCGCGTCGCCGACGTGACGATGGCGGAGGCGGCCGATGGCACCGTCGCGGTGAGCGTGCTGGATGCGGCGGGCAAACAGGCGATGACGGGGGCTTTCGGTCACGTCCAGAGCCGGATCGATGACGAGCTGTTGGCCAAGGCGCGGCTCTACAGCTACCCGCCGGACGGGACGCTGATCGCCGGGCGAGAGGTAGCGATGCTGGAGGCCAGGGCTGGCCGCGGGGTGCTGGCGCGCTGGTGGTTCACCACGGACGCCCACCTGCTGCGCTCAGAGCGGTATGGGGCCGACGGCTCGCTCACGCTGGCCACCGGCTACACCCAGCTCGCCGAATCGGTCCCGGGTTTCACCATGGTGACGAGCGTGGCTTCGGCCGTCCCGGTGCCACGCCGGAAGCGTGGGGACTGCGTCCAGTCCGGGGACTGCCGGGAACGGCTGGCCGGGCTGCCGCTAGTCCACTATTCCTCCTCGGGGACGGCTGACGCCCCCCGGAAAGAGTTCGTCTACAGCGACGGGGTCACGGTGCTGTGCGTGACCAGGCAGAAGGGCTGGCTAGCCCCCGAGGGAGTCCCGGTGGAGCACTACCTGCGGCGCGGCACCCCGCTGGTGTGGTCCTGGCAGTCGGGGTCTGAGGTGGTCACCATCGCGACCAACGGCTCTGGGGGCATCGCCCAGCTCGCCCACGACGAGCTGCCGTCCCAGGCCGCGGCTAAGCCCGACCTGGGGTGGCGGATCGGTGCCGGTCTTAGGCGCCTGGCTGGCCTGGGTGAGGAGTAGCCCGGCAGCGCCGCTGGCGCACCGTGGCGGGCCGTCGGGTAACCTTGCGGTGTGTTTGGGATCGATGCCACGGAGTTCGTCATCTTGATCGTGCTCGCGGTCGTGATGTTCGGGCCCGAACGCATCCCGCAGTTCTCCCGGAAGGCCGCGCGGCTCTTCGTCTACCTGCGGGACGTCGCCAACAACGCCCAGTCGCAGCTGCGCACCGAACTGGGTCCCGAATACGCCGACCTCAACCTGGCCGACCTGAACCCGAAAGCGCTCGTCCGCAAGCACCTGAGCAGCGAGATCGCCGCCATCGACGAGGCGAAGGCCGAGCTGAGCCGCACGGCGGACGAGCTGAAATCGGCCTCCACCCAAGTGAAATCCGAGCTATCGAGCGCCCGGTCCGGGCTGAACACCGACGTCCCCGAGCTCCCGGCCGGTGCGCGATTCGACGACGAGGCGACCTAAAGAACGGCCTGGAACACCACCCAGCCCGCACGCCGGGCGGCGTCCCCGATCAGGTGTGCAGCCTGAGCTGCTGCCCGACGAGGCCGCGGGGACGGGCGGCGATCCGTTCGGCGAGCCCGGTCAGGGCCGCGGCGGCCGGATGTTCGGGGTGGGCTAGGACGATGGGGCTGCCAGCGTCCCCGCCGATGCGCAGGGCGGTGTCCACCGGCACCTGGGCGAGCAGGGGCACCTCGTAGCCCAGCCGGGCGGTGAGCGCGTCCGCCACGGTGATCCCGCCTCCGCTGCCGAACAGGTCGATGCGGTGCGCCGGGCCCCCGTTGGGGCACTCGACGTCCAGCCAGGACATGTTCTCGACCACCCCCAGCACCCGCTGCTGCATGATGTGGGCCATCGTCCCGGCGCGCTCGGCGACCTCGGTGGCGGCGACCTGGGGCGTGGTCACCACGATGACCTCGGAGTTGGGGATCTTCTGGCCCAGCGACATCGCCACGTCGCCCGTGCCGGGCGGCAGGTCGAGCAGCAGGAAGTCGAGATCGCCCCAGAACACATCGGTCAGCAGCTGCGTGAGTGCCCGGTCGAGGATGGGTCCGCGCCAGGCCACGACCTGGTCACGGCTCGGTTTGAGCATGCCCACCGAGATCACCCGCACCCCGTGCGCGGGCACGGGCATGATCATGTCGTCGACCACGGTGGGTTTGGTGTCGCCGATGCCGAGCAGGTCGGGCACCGAGTGGCCATAGATGTCGGCATCCAGAATCCCGACGGTGTGCCCCAGCCTGGCCAGCGCTACCGCCAGGTTGACCGTCACGGAGGATTTGCCGACCCCGCCCTTGCCGGACGCGATCGCGATGACCTTGGTGAGGTTGCCCGGCTGGGCGAACGGGATTTCGCGTTCGGGTTGTCCGCCCCGCAGCACCTGGCGCATCGCGGAGCGCTGCTCGTCGTTCATGACGCCCAGCTCGACGCTGACGCCGGTGACCCCATCGACCGCCTCGATCGCGTCCGTGACGAGGCGGGTGATCTCGGCGCGCATGGGACAGCCGGAGACCGTCAACAGGATGCGGGCGAAGACCCGGCCCTCAGCATCGGCGGTGAGTTCGTCGACCATGCCGAGGTCGGTGATCGGGCGCCCGATCTCGGGGTCGTTGACCTGATGCAGGGCGGCGCGCAGCTTCGGCAGGAGAGCGGATTCAGTCACACTGAGTTTCTACGTCTCCCTGGGGCATTATGCAAGTCTGGCCGCGATGCCGGGACCGGTTCAGGTTCTGTCCCGAGATTCCTCGGCCTCCAGCTCGGCGAGCAGAGACTTGAGCTCGGTGCGAATCTCGCCGCGGATGAACTCGCGGGTCGCCAGTTCGCCGATCCGCATGCGGATCGAGGCGATCTCGCGGGCCAGGAAGTCCATCTCGGCCCGGGCCTGGGCAGAGACGCGGCGGTCTTCGGCGAGGTGCATCTTGTCGCGGGCCTCCTGGCGGTTCTGGGCCAGCAGGATCAGCGGTGCGGCATAGGAGGCCTGCGTCGAGAAGAACAGGTTGAGCAGGATGAACGGGTAGGGATCCCAGGCGAACACGTTCATGCCCACGATGTTGAGCGTGATCCAGATGACCACGAACACGGTCATGTAGCCGAGGAACTTCGCGGTTCCCATGAAGCGGGCGAACACTTCCGCGAACCGCCCGAAGGCCTCCGAGTCCAGTTCCACCCGGCGCATCCGCGACCGGCGGCCCGGGACGTTGAGCCGGTCCTTGCCCGGCCGCTCAGACATCGCTCACCAGTTCGGGGGCGAGTTCGTCCATCTGGTCGCCGCGCCAGTCGTCGGGCAGCATGTGGTCGACCAGGTCGTCGACCGTGACCGCCCCGACGAGGCGCTGCTCGTCGTCCACGACCGGGGCCACCACGAGGTTGTAGGTGGCGAAGTAGCGGCTGACCTCCGCCAGGGGGGATGCGGGGCGCAGCGGTTCCAGCGTCGGGTCCAGCATGGTGGACACCATGAGCGATGGGGGTTCCCGCAGCAGCCGCTGCAGGTGGACCGCGCCGACGTAGCGCCCCGAGGGGGTGTCCAGGGGT
>JAUMWV010000011.1:24176-44330 GCA_030529455.1 Propionibacteriaceae bacterium
CTCGTTGCGGGCGAGGGCCAGCGCGTCGGCGACCGTCGCGTCCGCGGCGAGGATGATCGGTTCCGGTGTCATCATGCCGCCGGCGGTGAACTCGGCATAGGTGAGCAGCATCCGGACGTCCGAGGCCTCATCGGGTTCCATCCGGTCGAGTAACTGCTCGGCCATCTCCTCGGGCAGGTCCCGGATCAGGTCGGCCGCGTCGTCTGGGTCCATCTCTTCGAGGATGTCGGCGGCGCGTTCGGCGTCCAGCGACGAGATGAGGGAGATCTGTTCCTCTTCCGGGAGCTCTTCGAGGGCATCGGCCAGCGCCTCGTCGTCCAGGGCCTGGACGACCTCGTTGCGCCGCTCCTCGGGCATGTCGTGCAACTCGCGGGCGACGTCGGCCGGGGCCATGTCCGAGAACTGGGCGATCAGGTGTTCGGTCGACTGGTCGGCCTGGATCACCAGCGCGGGGATCTGCGACCAGGGCACCACCTTGATGTTGCCCCGGCCGGTGAGCCAGCCCGTCGTGCTGTGCTCCTTGACCGCGACCTCGGCGATCTCCCACTCCCGGGAACGGACCTCGCGCATGGCGACGTCGAAGATCCGGCTCGGCCTGTCTCCCGGCACGGCACGGTCGAAGAGGTCGGCGATGACGAGGGTCTCGGACTCGCGGCGCTGGAACTTGCGGGTGTCGACCATGCCGACGATGCTGACCTGCCCGGCCGAGAGGTAGTGCACCCGTGCCATCGGCATGAAGATCTGTCTACGGGCGAACAGCTCCACGACCAGCCCCTTGATCCGCGGGGCCCGTTTGGTGGTGCGCAACTGGGCCACCACGTCACGGACCTTGCCGACCTGGTCGCCCGCGGCATCGACCACGGGTAGCCCCTGCACCCGCGAGATGTAGATCGAAGTGTTCCCGCTCACGTGCCCAGTCTGCCCGATTGGGGCTGGTCAGCGGAACCGGGGCATCTCCCCGGTGGGCAGCGGCACCCGGTGTGGCATCGGGTGTCTGGCCCGGCCCGGGGCCGGTTGGGGCTAGGCTTGGCCCGTGACGTCAGCTTTCGCTATCCGCCCCCGCCGGACGATCCTCGCCGTGCCCGGTTCCTCGGACCGGTTTATCGAGAAGTCCCGCACCCAGCCGGTTGACGCGGTCTTCCTTGACCTGGAGGACGCGGTAGCCCCGGCCGCGAAGGTCGAATCCCGCTCCCGGATCGCCGAGGCGCTGAAGGCCGGTAGCTGGGACGCGGGGTTGGTTACGGTGCGCGTCAACGACTGGACCACGCCCTGGACCTACGCCGATGTTGCCGAGGTCGTCGGCGACGCGGGCGAGCACATCGACGCGCTGGTGCTGCCGAAGGCGCAGTCGGGGGACCACGTCGCGGCCCTCGACCTGCTGCTGACCCAGGTCGAGAAAGGTGCCGGGCTGCCGGTCGGGCGGATCGGGATCGAGGTGCAGATCGAGGACGCCGCCGGGCTGATGCGCGTGAACGAGATCGCCGCCGCGTCCCCGAGGTTGCAGTCTCTGGTCTTCGGGCCGGGGGACTTCATGGCGTCCATGGGCATGGGGTCGCTCAACGTCGGGGCGGAGATCCCGGGTTACGCCAGCGACCACTTCCACTACGTGTTGATGGCCATCCTCGTCGCGGCGCGGGCCCATGGGCTGCAGGCCATCGACGGGCCGTATGTCGCGATCCGCGACATCGACGGCTTCCGGGCCTCCGCCGCCAAGGCCGCGGCCCTTGGCTACGACGGTAAATGGGTGCTGCACCCCGATCAGGTGGCGGCGGGGAACGAGATCTTCACCCCTCCGGCCGCCGACATTGAGCGGGCGCGGCGCATCGTCGAGGCCTACGCCCACGCTACCGCCGAGGCCGGTGGTGCGGTCGGCGCCATTGTGGTGGACAACGAGATGGTGGACGAGGCGGGCGTGCGGCTCGCCCGGACGATCCTGGCCAAGAGCGGCTAGGGCCGCCGCCCGGCTCGCGTCGACCGCCCCCGGTGCTGGTGCAGGGCGTCGAGGAGGAAGACCAGGATCGCGATCCAGACCAGGACGAATCCCGCCCACCGGGAGGCGGGCATGGGCTCGTGGAATAGCAACCAACCGACGAAGAACTGCCCGATGGGGGCGAGGTACTGCAAGATGCCGACCGTGACGAGCGGGATGCTGCGGGCGGCGGAGGCGAACAGCAGCAGCGGCACCGCCGTCACGATGCCCGTCGTGGACACCAGGAGGCCGTACCAGCTGAAGCCCACGGTGCTGGTGGAGGTCACGCTCAGGTAGGCGATGTAACCGGCCGACAGCGGCAGGATCGCCAGCGTCTCAATCGCCAGCCCCGGCAGCGGGCCGGTGGTGCGTCCGGCCAGTTTCTTCACCAGGCCGTAGGTGCCGAAGGTGAAGGCTAGGGCGAGCGCGACCCAGGGGAACTCCCCGTAGCCGACCACCAGGACGACGACCGCGGCGAACCCGAAACCAACGGCCAGCCACTGGGCGGCGCGCAGCCGCTCGCCAAGGACCAGGACGCCCAGCGCCGTGACCGCGAGCGGGTTGATGAAATAGCCGAGCGCGGCGTCCAGCGTCCGCCCGGCGAGCACGCCGAACACGTAGATCGACCAGTTCACGGCGATGAGCAGGCCCGCCGCCCCGAGCGCCAGCAGCAGCCGCCGGTCGGCGAACAGCGCGCGCAACTGCCTCAGCTGGCCGAGTAGCGGGAGCAGGATCAGGCAGAACACGAGCGACCACAGCGCGCGGTGCGCCACGATCTCCAGCGCCCCCGAACCGGTGAAGAGCATGAAGTACAGCGGGAACAGGCCCCACAGCAGGTAGGCCGTGGTGCCGTGCACAAACCCGGTGCGTTCACGTGCGGTCACGGCGACCGAGCTTAGCCGCCCGGTGCGGGGCGCGGGGGAGCGCCTGGCTCGGTAAACTAAGAGGATGGCTGAGAATCTGGCGATGCCCTCACCGCTGGGCTTGAGGTACCCGCAGCACGTGGCGAACTACGCCACCTATGAGGCTGCCCAACAGGCCGTCGATTTCCTCGCCGATCGCCAGTTCGAGGTGCAGCACCTGTGCATCGTCGGCAGTGACCTCAGGTCCATCGAGCGGGTGACCGGACGCCGCACCTGGGCGAGCGTGCTCGGCCAGGGCGCCATCTCGGGCATCGGCACGGGTCTGCTGGTCGGCGTCATGATGATGCTGTTCATCCCCGATGGCGCATTCGTGGTCATGCTGCTGGTCGGCCTGCTGCTCGGCGTCACGGTGGGGGTCCTCACCTCGGGCCTCGGCTACGCGATGTCGGGCGGGAAGCGGGACTTCAGTTCCGTTCGCCAGACGATCGCGATGAGATACGAATTGCTCGCCGAGCACAACGTCGTCGCCAAGGCCCGCGAGCTGCTCACCCAGGAGCCCGGAACCCGCGCGGCGATGTTCCGGTGAGCGTCGAATACTGGGACCAGCGCTACTCCCACCCCAATCACGTCTATGGCTACCGGCCGAATGACTTCCTGAGGCAACAGGCGCTGCTGCTGAGGCCGGGTTCCCGGGTGCTGTGCCTGGCCGACGGGGAGGGACGCAACGGAGTCTGGCTCGCCGGACAGGGACACCGCGTGACCAGCGTCGACTCCTCGGGGGTGGGAGTCGCCAAGGCGCGTGCGCTGGCTGCCGAGCGGGGTGTCGGGATCGATGCCCACGTGGGTGACATCGGCGACTGGGTGGACACCGAGGCGGCGGTCGGACCGTGGGACGCGCTCGTGCTGATTTTCGCCCACCTGCCCCTGGCGACCCGCCAGCGGCTCGTCGGCGCGCTGACCCCGCGCATGGCGGACCGGGGCATGCTGCTGCTGGAGGAGTTCACCCCGGGCCAGCTGACGCTCGGTTCGGGAGGCCCCACCGATGCGTCTGTGCTGCTGACCCGCGAGCAGGTGCTGGCCGACTGGCCGGGCTGGCGCCTCGACGTGCGCCTGGTCGAGCGGCGGATCTTCGAGGGGATGGCCCACCAGGGCCTGTGCAGCGTCGTCCAGGTGCTCGGCCAGCTGGGGTGAGACGGAGCTGCCCGGCCGGTTCCGGCTCTCGCCCGGGCGGCGCTGCCGGGAGTGGCTACCCGTGGCTGGCGTGGCCGCTAGGTGGAGTTTTCTTCGATGCTCCCCAAACGCCCACGCCCGGCTGAACGCTTGTATAGGATGCTGAACATGAGTTCAACCGATCTGACGGCGATGGCGCGGATTCGCGAAGCGGCCATAGAACTGTTCGGGCAGCAGGGATTCAAGGCCACCACGATGCGCCAGATCGCGCAGCGGGCGAAGGTGTCGCTCGGGCTCATCAATCACCACTTCGCCAGCAAGGAGAAGCTCCGCCTCGCGTGCGACGACTGGGTGCTGGACTACGTCCTCCGGGAGGAGTTGCTCGTCCTGGCGTCGGGCTCGCTGCCCGAACTGGGCCGCTACATCGCCGAGCGGCCGGAATTCGTCCCGATCCTGGCCTACCTGACCCGGGCGCTGCGGGATGGCGGGCGCGTCGCCGACACCGTGTTCGACGCGCTGGTCTCGATCACCCGCGACCTGAGCCGGGAGGGCGTGCGGGTCGGGAAAATCAAGCCGAGCGAGGACGAGGATGCGAGGGCCGCGCTCATGGTCGCCTACAGCGTCGGGGTGTTGCTCTTCGGGCAGCAGGTCGCGCGTCATCTCGGCGGCACCGACATCCTGGACCCGGCGATCCAGGCCCGCTACGGGCGGATCAACATGGAGATCTTCACCCGGGGCGTCCTCGTCGAGGGCGCTTTTGAGCTGATGGAGGAGTGAGACATGGCCGCGATCGAGATCACGGGGCTGGTCAAGGACTTCGGTAGGACCCGCGCGCTCGACGGGCTCGACCTCACGGTCGAGGAGGGGCAGGTGCACGGTTTCCTCGGGCCCAACGGAGCCGGGAAATCCACCACGATCCGGGTGCTGCTCGGCCTGCTCAGGGCGGACGCCGGGAGCGTCCGGCTGCTCGGCGGCGACGCCTGGGCCGAGGCCCCGAGCCTGCACCGGCGCCTCGCCTACGTCCCCGGCGATGTCAGCCTGTGGCCCAACCTCACCGGCGGCGAGGCGATCGACATCATCGGGCGCTGTCGGGGCGGGATCAATGCCCGCAAGCGGGACGAGCTGATCGAGCTGTTCAGCCTCGACCCCCGCAAGAAGGGCCGCTCCTACTCCAAGGGGAACCGGCAGAAGGTGGCGCTGATCGCAGCCCTCGCCGCGGACGTCGATCTGTTGCTGCTGGACGAACCGACCTCGGGCCTCGACCCGCTCATGGAGCGGACCTTCGCCGAGTGCATCAGGAGCGAGCGGGGCCGCACGGTGTTGCTGAGCTCGCACATCCTGAGCGAGGTCGAGGCATTGTGCGACCACGTCTCGATCATCAAGGACGGCAGGATCGTCGAGACCGGGCCCCTCGTGGACCTCCGGTGCCTGCACCACACCCGGGTGGTCGCCGAGCTGGAGGCCGTCCCCGACCTGTCGCGGGTCGCCGGAGTGAGCGACGTCGCGGTGAGTGGCGCCCGGGTCGAGCTGTCGGTCGAGGCCAGCGCGATGCCGGCGGTCATGGACCTGCTGGCCGCGTCCGGGATCAGGTCGCTGATCAGCGCCCCGCCGTCCCTGGAGGAGCTTTTCGTGTCACACTATGCCGGGGGCCGGGGATGACCGGCTACGGCGTGGCCTTCGGCCTGGCCTGGCGGCGCAGCCGGTTCTTCTACCTCTGGTGGCTGCTGGGCCTGGCCTGCCTCATGCCGTTGGCGGTCTGGCAATACGACGAGTTCATCCGCTCCGAGTCTCACCCCGAGCTCATGCTGGAGCTGATGGCGCAGAACCCGACGATGAGGGCGCTGCTCGGCCCGGCCTTCGATCTGGCGAGCCCGGGCGGTTTCACGTTCTGGCGCGTCGGCCTCTTCGTGGCCATCGGGGCGGCGATGATGGCCGGGCTCGGGGTGGTGCGGGGCACGAGGGCGGACGAGGAAGCCGGGAGGTGCGAGCTGATCCGTGCCGGTTCGCTGTCCCGGCACGCGCCGCTCGCCGCCAGCCTCGTGCTCGCCTGCATCGCCAGCGCCGGGCTCGCGGCGGTCGTGGACTCCTCCATGGTGGCGACCGGCCAGCCGCTCGCCGGGTCTGCCGCCGCGGGCGCCGGGATCGGGCTGACCGGGGTGGTGTACGCGGGCGTGGCGGCGGTGTTCGCCCAGGTCTTCGAAAGCGCCCGCACCGTGCGGACGTGGACGCTCGGGGTGGCGCTGGGTGGCAGCTACCTGGTCCGGGCCAGGATCGATGGGATGGGTGAGGCGGGTTCCCTCCAGGCGCTGCGGTGGGCGGTCCCGCTGGAGTGGGCTGCGCTCGTGCGGCCCTATGCGGCAGAGCGGTGGTGGGTGCTCCTCCTGCCGATCGGCCTAGGGCTGGTGCTGGCCGCGCTGGCCTTCTGGCTGGAGGCCCGCCGCGATCACGGCGCGGGCCTGGTTCCGGCTCGTCAGGGGCCAGCCACCGCCGCTGCGTGGCTGCGCGGCAGCCTAGGGCTGGTCTGGCGAGTGCAGCGGGTGAGCATCCTGGGATGGCTCATCGGGCTCGGGGTCGCGGCGCTTGGGCTTGGGTCCCTGGCCGGTGCCATGGAGCGGATCGTCGCGCAGAACGCGCGCTTCTCGGCCATGGTCCAGGCCCTCGGCGGCAACGCCAGCCAGTTTCGCGACGCCTACCTGGTCGCGATGATGGGACTGATGGCGGTGGCGGTCGCCATCTTCGCGGCCCAGGTGCTGGCACGCGCCCGCGAGGAGGAGACCCAGGGCCGCGTTGAGTTCCTGCTCTCGACGGCGATGCCGCGCGTCCGCTTCGTGGCGGGACACGCCGGAGCGGCGCTGCTGGTCTCGGGGGTTGCGCTGTGTGAGGCCGGGGTGTTGCTGGCCCTGCCGGAGGCGCTGGCCACGGGCCGAGCGGCCGGAATCTGGGAGGCCGTCGGCGCCGTCGCCGTGCTCTACACCGGGGTGGTCTTCGTCGTCGGCCTGGCCGTGCTGCTGATCGGGTGGTTGCCGCGCTGGACGCTCGTGCTGTGGCTGGTCCTGTGTTGGTCGGTGGTCGCGGTCTGGCTCTTGCCGCTCTTTGGGCTGCCCGGCTGGCTGGTCGATCTGCATCCGTGGGGCTATCTGCCACAGTTGCCGGTCGAGGAGCTGGGCTGGGCGCCGGTCGTGACCGAGCTGGCGGTCGCGGCTAGCCTGGCTGCTGTCGGCGCGGTGGGCTATCGCAGGCGTGATATTCCCCGGTAGCGGGCTTCAGATACTGGTGGATCGACTGATTCTGTCCATTTTCAATCAACGGGGCGAGGGGTATCGTCATTCGTCCGGGACGGTAGCGGGCGCCACGGACTCGTCAACTACGGCTGGATTGACAATCGCCGCAAGTCATCCGGGGATAGACGGGATTGGTGAGGCTCACGTCGGGGCCGGAACCACTGGTGCCGCAGCTCATGGCCGACTGAAGTGGCCCGCTGTTCTCCTAGGCTGTCAGCAGATTCGGAGCCGGAAAGTCGGCCTTATGTGAGTCTTAGGGGAGGCTCCAGGGGGAGTAATGGTAAGAATGGTCCCAAAACGTTCGTCTGCCAGTAAGTGGGTGCATCTTTTCGCCGCAGCGGTGGGCAGTTCCGTGCTCCTGATGCCGGTCCAGACGCTTCCGGCGACAGCAGCCGGAGTCAACGCCGATGTTGCGCTGAACGTCCTCGTCCTGGACGATGGCTCGCCATCGACGGCGGCGATCAAGGAGCGGCTCACGGCGGAGGGGCAGAACTACACGACGATCGACTTGACTTCCAGCGCGCGCCAGGAGATCACAGAGGAGTTCCTCGTCACGCTGGACGGTAGAGGCGCCCACGGTAAGTTTTCCGGCATCGTGGCGCCCAACGAGGCGCCGGGGCAGCTGTCGGCGCAGGAGCAGGGACTGCTTGACGCCTATGCCGCTGGATTCAAGGTCCGCACGGTGGTCGCCTATACCTGGGCACATCCTGGAGTGGGCCTCAACTATGCCGCCAAACCGGGATATACCGGTTCGATCGACGGGATGACGGCTTCCGTGACGCCAGCGGGTTCCGCTGACGCCTTTAGTTACCTGCGCGGCGTATCGTTCGATGACATCTCGCCGGACGTCCCGGAGTCCTACGGCTATCTCGCGACACCAGCGACCGCCACGGCGGACTCCTCCTTCACGCCACTGCTCACCGCGCCGATCCCAGGGACGCAGGAACAGGGTTCGCTGATCGGTGTCCACTCGCGCAAGGGCCGCGAACAGCTAATTCTGACGTTCTCCTCGAACAAATATCAGAATCACTGGCGTGCCTTGTCACACGGCATCGTGCGGTGGGTGACCCGCGGTATCTCGACGACCTTCAACAGAAACTACTTCAGCGTCCACATCGACGACATTTTCGAAAGCGACGACCTGTGGAGCGAGGAGGGCAACTGCACGATCGGCGACGGCTGCGACACGACCGCCTACCCGCCGGAGGCCCCGGGCTCGAAGAGCCGGATGAGCGCCAAGGACGCCGACCGTGTGGTGAGCTGGCAGAAATCCAATGGCATCAAGCTCGACATGGTGTACAACGGAAACGGCGCGCTGCAGCATAGGGCAGATGTCGGCTCGGACGAACTGGAGGACGCACTGCTCGCCCAGAAACGGGAACTGCGCTGGGTCAATCACACCTGGTCCCACCCCTACCTCGGGTGTATCCAGGACGAATCCGTCTCGCCGTGGCAGTGCGTCCAAGGCGCCAACGGAGGTATCAAATATGCCGACGCCGTGACCATACGCAACGAGATCGTCATGAACTCCTGGTACGCCTTCCGCAAGAAGCTGCCGGGCTACGACTACGGAGTGCTGGTCACGGGGGAGCACTCGGGCCTGAAGTCCCTGCCCCAGATGGAGGTGGATAACCCGAACCTGGCGCGGGTGCTGGATCGCAACCGCATCGACTGGATCGCCTCGGACGCCTCCCGGGAGTCCGGTATCCGCAAGATCGGCCGGGCGACCACGGTGCCCCGCTATCCGATGAATATCTACTACAACAATGAGACGAAGGCCCAGGCGGTCGACGAATACAACTGGGTTTATACCTCGGCGGCCGACGGCGGTTCGGGATTGTGTGAGCGCTATCCCGATGTGATGACCTGTATCCAGCCGCTCGAAAAACCTTCTGGTTTTGATTCCTATATCGTGCCGATCGAAGCGAGAATCGCGCTCGGTCATATGCTTGGTAACGATCCTCGTCCGCATTATGCGCACCAGTCGAACCTGGCGGCCGACGGGATTCTTTATCCGGTGGCCGAGCGTGTTTTGAAGCACTACCGGGAATCGTTCGCCGACAACGCGCCGGTAATCAACCCGACGATGCGCGAGGCCGGTGTCCAGCTGGAGCGGCAGGCGAGATGGGCTAACGACCAGTCCAAGGTCGTGGGAAAGGTCAGCGGCACGACGGTGACGTTGCGCAACACGTCGAGGAGCGGCGTCACCGTGCCGGTGACCATGCCAGCGGGGACGCGCCAGGCGCGCAAGGCCTTCGGGGAGTCCTATGGCGGAGAGAGTTCCTCCTGGGTGTACTTCCGGCGTGGGCAGCAACGGACCTATCGCCTCGCCGCGGAGTCCGGGTTCGCCAACTCCGTCGTGTGGCCGCCCACGGTTCCCGGCCAGGTGCCAGAGCCGCTGCCGCAGAACGTGATGGCGCCACCGGCGGTGGTGGAGCCTAAGAACGAGGCGGATATCGCGGTCCTCAAGGCTGCGGATGGGCTCGCCTAGGTTGGTCAGCGGGAGGAGACATGCGGATCGCTCTGGTCAATGAGGGAACCTACCCTGTTACGACCGGCGGCGTGAGCACGTGGTGCCATCGACTCGTCGAGACGCTGTTCGAGCATGAGTTTCATGTCGTGACTCTGGTTGGTCTGGAGCGTGAGAACCTCTGGCCCAGCCTTGGGAACATCGGCAGCGTCACCATGGTTCCACTGTGGGACCCGCCAGCGTTCGGCCGCACGACCGGCGGGCAGCGCCGGGAGGTGAGCGACGCTCTGCGCCTCCTGTGGCGCGCAGTGCTGCCAGCCGACCGGGAAGAGGCGAATGTCGACCTCCTGAGGGTCGCGTTGAAGCAGATCGTCGACTCTGGCCATGCCCGGCTCTCCACGGTCTTCGACCGGGTTACCTCGACCCGGGCGATCCTGGAGGCCTGGGCCGGGCACGCTCGTGCCCACCCCGAACTGCCCGCGCTGCCCGCAGGGGTAGCCGCGGAGGTCGCTCGCCACGCCGATCGGGTGCTCGCCGTGATGGACGCCGAGATCCCAGAGGTGGACCTGATTACCGCCACCGCCAACGGCCCGGCGTCCGTCCTGTCCCTCGTGCGATTCTGGCGCCGGGGCACCCCGGTGGTGCTGGCCGAGCACGGGATCTACCTCCGGGAACGTTATCTCGCCCTCGGCGCAGCCGGCTGGCCCTGGTTGACGAGGTACGTCATGATGGCCTTCCTGCGTGGGATCAGCCAGCTGGTCTACGCCGACGCCTCGGCGCTGGCTCCCGTCAGCGAGTTCAATGCCCGGTGGGAGGTCAAACTGGGGGCCGACCCGGGGAACATCGTCCCCATCCCCAACGCGATCGACCACGCCGAGTTTCCGCTGGTTACCTGGGAGCCACCCGTTCCCACCGTTTCCTTCGTCGGGCGGATCGACCCCTTGAAGGATCTGGACAACCTGATCGTTGCCTTCTCCTATGTCCGCCAGGTGGTCCCAGACGCGGTCCTGCGTCTCTTCGGGCCGACCCCCCAGGGAAACGAACAGTACCGGGAACGCCTGGAGGCCCGGACCCGCGCCCTGGGCCTGGACGGCGTGGTGACGTTCGAGGGCCCCTGCAAGGGTCCGCAACCGGCGATTCTCGCCGGGCACGTCGTGGCATTGTCCAGCATCTCCGAGGGCATGCCGTTCTCTGTCATCGAGGCGATGATGAGCGGCCGCGCGACGGTGAGCACGGACGTCGGTGGCGTCGCCGAGTGCGTCGGGCGTGACGGCAAATACGGCATCGTCGTCCCCGCGCGCGACCCGAAGGCATTCGCCGACGCCTTGATCTGGCTGCTCACGGAGCACCAGGCCAGACGCGAGATGGGCCGGGCCGCGCGAGAACGAGCGCTGGACAAGTACAGCATCGATGTGTTCCGGCACCGCTATCAGACACTGTACGACTGCCTCGGGCCGCGGCGCTCCGCCCCAGGGGAGCCGACGCGCCGCGAACCCAGCTTTCCCCGCCGGGCAGCGCTGATGGAGAAGATGCTATGAGCGCAGCGCTACCCTCGGCGACCCATGGGCTATCGCCCGCTGAGCCCGCGGCCGACCTCAACGACCCCGTCGACGTGTTCGACGTCGCCGCCAGGCTGGAATCCTCTGGCGGCGGGGACGCCGCCGCCGAGCGGTTGGGTTATGCCGACGTGTTCCACCAAGCGGCTGAGAACTATCACCTGCCGGAGACACTGCCACCCCCACCGGTGACGGGTTCCGGGTGGCACGGCGGCCTCTGGCGCGCCGCTGCGATGCTGGCGGGAGTCATTATCTGCCTGACCACCCTGGGCGTTGCCCCGCAGCCGACGGAGACCTTCATCGCGGGGGCTAGCTGCTGGCTGGCGGTTCAGGTGATCGGCTCAATGCTGTGGTGGGGGATAGGGCGCGGCCAGATCGCCGCGGCGGCCCGCTCGGCGTTGCTCGCCCTGCCCGTGCTGGCGGTCCCGGCCGCCGCCATGAGTCTCGCGTGGAAGGACGCGGTCATCCTGGCGTGGGCGCTGTGGGGCTGGGTCGCCGCCGTGTCCGCCTGCCTCAACCCCGGACGGCGGCTCGCGGTGCTCTGCATGCTGGGGGCCGGGGTGTCGGTGGCCATGCGTTTCGTCGTGACCCCCCAGTTTCCCGTGCTTGGCGGTTCCGTGGTGATCGGGGCCGGGACGGCCGCCGCTGTGCTGGTGCTGCTGAGGCGCGGCGCCACGAAGACGATCAAACCGCTGCGGGTGTACTACCCGGTGGGCTGGTCGGCGGCCTATGTCGCCTTGCAACTCCTAGCGATCTGGATGGCCTATCTCGTCTTGGACAGTTCCTTCATCGCGGCAGCCATCGGGGCGATCGTCGGCACCGCGGTGAGCGAGGTCGTCTTGGACCTGGCCGGTTACCTGGCGCGGGTCGCGGTGATGCAGACCTCCCGCTGGACGTTCGCCCGCGGGCTCGCCGCCGCGGCGGGGCTGCTCGGCGTCGTCCTCGTCGCGCTGGGCAGCGTCGGAGCCGCCTGGTGGTTCGCCCTCTGGTGGGGTGCTCCGGTGACGGCGGAGCTGCTGAGCTGTGTGTTGCTGATCTCGGCCATCAGCAGCGGAGTGAGCTATGCCCTGAGACTTGGCTCAGCTCCCCAGGCCGCCGCCATGGCCGGTCTCAGCGTCTTCTTGATGTTCCTCGTCCTCCTTGGGCATAGAGCGGAGCACCTCACGGTTCAGGTGGCGATCGCCGTGGCCGTCGTCGGCGTCGCTGTGGTGATCGCCGCTACGCGACTGTCGTCGACGAAAGCGTGGTGATATGGCTCTAGCGGCACCCTGGTACGTGCACCCGGTGCAGACGACGCATTGGGAGTGGCTCCGCAGCGCCGATATCGGGATCGCGGTGTTCAACGTCCACGATGGGCCCGGCGCCCAGATCGAACCGAGCTACCGGGATGCGATTGCTGGACCGTTTCGTCCGGCGATCCTCGGATACGTGGATGTGGCCTATGGGCGCCGGAGCTTCCGCGACATCCTCCGGGACGCCGAGCGGTGGCGGGAATGGTACGGGGTCACTGGGCTCTTTCTCGACCAGGTTCCGACCGAGGGTGTCTCCGGTCACTGGCAGGTCAGCCGGGTGCTGGACCTGAGGCAAGAAGGGTTCGCTTTCGTCGCCGCCAACTGCGGCACCGCACCAGAGGATGTCGTGCTGGAGACGGCCGACCTGACGTGCGTGTGCGAACTGGACTGGCAGACCTATCAGATGCAGCCGCCGTCGAAGCGGTTGCTGCGGCACCCGCCGGAGCGCCAGTGGCATCTGGTGCACTCGGTGCCGCCGTGGGCCTCGCTCGACCTGAGCCGCCAGGCCAGGGCACGCGGCGCGGCTTGGACCTGGGCCACCAGGGGGCTGCTGCCGAACCCGTGGGCCCTAGGATGGGAAGGGCAGTGAAGTTCAAATACGCCTTGCTCGCCCTGATCCTGGCCGGTTGTGCCGGGCAGACCGGCCTTCCTCCCACGCCCACCCCGCCCGAGAACGGGCCCACCACGTCCGCGATCGCGACGACCCCCGCCGCGACAGCTTCGGCCGAGCCCAGCACGCCGAGCGCTGAGGGTCCCCCGGCCACGGCCGCGGCGAGTTCCGATCCGGTCGCCCGGCCGTCCGGCGACACCGTGGGACGACCCACCGGTCCGGCCACGACACCGACTGGCAGACCCGTCGGTGAGTCGGCGTCGGGTCCGCCCGCGGGGGCGTCCTGGCAGATCCAGTACACCGGCAACCTGGAGGTGGACGACGCCACCATCGTCAACATCGACGGGGCGGACGCATCCGAAGACGTCGTCTCCCAGGTCCGTGCGCGCGGCGGGTACGCAGTGTGCTACATCAACGCTGGCGCGTTCGAGCCGTGGCGTGCGGATGCGTCCCGGTACCCGGAGCTCCTGCTGGGCAGGGGCATGGTCGGCTGGCCAACGGAGCGGTGGGTGGATATCCGGAGGCTGGACGTGCTGATGCCCATCCTTGAGGCCCGCATGGACACCTGCCGGGACAAGGGCTTCCAGGCCGTGGACCCAGACAACGTGGATGGCTGGGCCCACGACACGGGGTTCAACCTCACCCGCGCCGACTCGGTCGCGCTAGTGCAGGCACTCGCCAGCGCCGCACACTCCCGCGGCCTGGCCATCGGCCTCAAGAACGGTATCGAGATCATCTCTCAGGTCGTGGACACCGTCGATTTCGCGGTCAACGAGCAATGCGTCGCCCACGGTGAATGCGGCGCCTATCAGCCCTTCCTCGCCCGGGGTAAAGCGGTGCTGCACGTGGAGTACGAGGGCAGCCGCGACGCGGTTTGTTCAGCCCGCCCGCCCGGATTCTGTTCCGTCCTCAAAGGCCACGCGCTAGGCCCAGACCGGATCTCCTGCCCCTGAGCCTCGCCGGACGCGAGGGCCCCGGCACCCCGGCCAGGCAGGCGTTGGCCACCGGGTCCCCACCGGCCACGGCGGGGCCGTCCAGGTTAGCGCGACCAGACGTCGCTGATCCACGCCTCGATGTCGTCGGGGTGGCGGGGAAGCATCGCCGACAGGTTCTCGTTGCCCTGCTCGGTGATGAGGATGTCGTCCTCAATGCGGACGCCGATGCCACGAAGCCGCTCGGGGACCATCAGGTCGGTCGACTTGAAGTACAGGCCGGGTTCGACCGTGATGATCATCCCCGGAGCCAGGATGCCCTCACGGTAGTTCTCCTGGCGGGCCTGGGCGCAGTCGTGGACATCGATGCCGAGGTGGTGGCTGGTCCCGTGCACCATCCACCGCCGGTGGAAGCCCCCGTCGGCCGCCAGCGACTCCGCAGCGGTGCCGGGCAGCAGGCCGAGGGAGGCGAGGTAGTCGGCGATCACGGCGATGGCCGCCTCGTGCACCTCCTTGAAGGTGACCCCGGGGCGGGCGGCCGCGATCCCGGCCTCCTGGGCCGCGAGCACCACTTCGTAGACCTCGCGCTGATCGGGGGAATAGCGTCCGCTGACCGGCAGCGTGCGGGTGACGTCGGCGGTGTAGAGCGTGTTCACCTCGACGCCTGCGTCCAACAGCAGCAGGTCGCCGGGGCGAAGGTCCCCGTCGTTGCGGATCCAGTGCAGGGTGTTGGCGTGGTCCCCGCCAGCAGCGATGGTGTCGTAGCCCACGGCGTTGCCCAGGTGGCGGGCGTGCAGGCCGAAAACCCCTTCGACCCAGCGTTCACCCCGGCCCCGCCTGACCGCCTCCGGCAGGTCGGCGACCACCGCCTCGAAACCGACGGCGGTGGCGGCGCAGGCCGAACGCATCTCGCCGACCTCGAAGGCGTCCTTGATGAGGCGGGCCTCGCTCAGGGCGACCTCGAACTCGCGGTCGGCGTCGTCGCGGGCCCCGGAACGGGCCTCGTCCACCAGCGCGGCGATGGCCTCGTCGGCGCCGGGGACGACCCGGATCGGGGCCTGGCGGTTCAGTTCGGCGGCGAAGCTGTCGATGTGGCGGCATTCCAGCCCGGTCAGGGCGGACATCTCCTCAAGGGATTCTCGCTGCCCGACCCACATCTCCCCGTAGCGCGCGGAGGCGTAGAACTCGGGATCGGTCCGGGGGACGCGGGGCTTGAAGTACAGGACCTCCTCGCCCGAGGCGTGCAGGACGAGCACCGAGTCGGGCTCGCGGTCCTCACCGAGGCCGGACAGGTGGGCGAAGGCGGAGTGGGGCCGGAACCGGTAATCGGTGTCGTTCGAGCGCACCTTGTACGGCCCGGCCGGGATCACCAGGGTCTCGCCTGGGAACAGCGCGGCGATCGCCGCGCGGCGGGCTGGCGTCCACGCAGCGGCGGGCAGCGGCGCGGGCAGAGCGGACGGGTAAGGCGCCCAGTCGCCGACGATGAACTCACGAAAAGCCGCCGAGAACGGGGTCTGGCGGTTCGGCACTTCTGGCTGGGTCGGGCTGCTCGGGGTCTCGCTCATGGGCAGACAGCCTACCGTCCGTGCGGAGTGGGTGATGGCGCCGCCGTGCCCAGGCTGGGCTTCGTTGCCGCCGCCGCGTGCTGAGCGGGTGATGGTGCCTGCCGCGCCTAGCCGCGGCGGAGCCCATGCGTCGGCCACTCCCGGACATGCCGCCCGCGCCCAACATCCGGCGGCGCGCCCGGTTTGCCTTGTAGGCTCCTCGGTATGCTCGCCGAACCCAGCGCCCAGTTGCGCCTTCTGGACCTTGCCGCTGCCGACACCGAGATCGCCCAGCTCATGCACAGACGCAAGATGCTCCCGGTTCACGCCGAGATCGCCAGGCTGGCCGAGTCCCGCAAGCGGGTCACGGCGCAGCTGGTCGCGGCGACGACCCAAGTCAGCGACGCGCAGTACGAACTCGACAAGATCGAGCGCGACATCGACCCGATCCGGGTGCGGGTAGAACGGGACCAGGAGCGGCTCGACCAGGGGGCCGTGACCGACCCGAAGGTTGTGGAACGGCTCGTCGCGGAGGTGGCGAAGATGCGCCTGCGGCTGAGCGACCTCGAAGATGCCCAGCTGGAGGCGATGCAGGCAGTCGAGGACGCGATCGAGCGCAGGAAGAAGATCGAGGCGGCGCGCGACTCCGGCGATGCCGAACTGCGGGAACTGATGGGACAGCGTGATCGCGCCGTGGCGAAGTTGGACGCCGAGGTGGCCGACCGGTCGGCCGAGCGCGAGATCCTGGCCGGGGAAATCCCGGAGGATCTGCTCGCGGCCTACGAGAAGACCCGGACCAGGACGGGGCTGGGCGCCGCGAAACTGCACCAGGGCCGGTGCAGCGGTTGCGGGCTGGAACTGAACCCGGGCGAGCTGCGCCGCATCCGGGCCGCGCTCAGCAACGAGGTGCTGCGCTGTGAGGAGTGCGGGCGCATCCTGATCCGCACCGCCGGGTCGGGACTGTAATGCCCACGACCAGGTTTCAGGTCCGAAACTCGGTGCCGCCAGACATCTCCGGTCGGCTCACCGAGCTCTGCTCCGAACTGGGCGTCCCGGAGGGCTTTCCCCCCGAGGTGCTGGCCGAGGCCGAAGCGCTGGCGTCCGGGGGATGGCGGTTCGAAACGCACGCCGACCTGACCGATGTGCCGTTCGTCACGATCGATCCGCCATCGTCCATGGACCTCGACCAGGCCGTCCACATCGAGGCGTGCGGCGAGGGTTTCCTGGTCAGCTACGCGATCGCCGACGTCGGGGCGTGGATACCGCCGGGTGGCCGGATCGACGCCGAGGCGCAGCGCCGGGGTCAGACCTATTACCTGCCGTCCGGGCGGGCGCCGCTGCATCCGCCCGCGCTGAGCGAGGCGGCGGCCTCTCTGTTGGCCGATGGTGCGGCGCGTCCCGCGATGGTCTGGCGGCTGCGCCTCGATTCCGAGGGCAGCCTCACCGGCATCGAGCTGTGCCGGGCCATGGTCCGCAGCCGGGCCAAGCTCAGCTACGAGCAGGTGCAGCGCGACCTGGACGGCGGCCAGGCCGCCGAGCCGCTGCGGCTACTTCGCGAGGTCGGGCTCCTGCGGCAGCAGCTGGAGGCCGCGCGCGGTGGGGTCAGCCTCAACCTGCCGCAGCAGGAGGTCGAGTCCACGCCCGGCGGGTGGCGGCTGGTCTACCGCCGGGCGCTCCCGGTGGAAGACTGGAACGCGCAGGTCTCGCTGCTGGCCGGGCACGCGGCCGCCACGCTCATGCTCGACGCGGGCACCGGGGTGTTGCGGACGCTGCCGCAGGCCGACGAACTCGACGTGGCGCGGCTGCGCCGGATCGCGAGATCGCTGCGGATCGACTGGAACCGTGAGATGGGCTATCCGGAGTTCGTGCGGTCGCTAGACCCGGAGCTGCCCCGGCACCTGGCGATGTCGGCGGCCTGCGTCACGCTGTTTAGGGGAGCGGCGTACACGCTGATCGACGGGCGGGTCAGCTCCGGCCAGGTGAGTCATGGGGCGCTGGCCATGCCGTATGCGCACACGACTGCGCCGCTGCGGCGGCTGGTGGACCGCTACGTGCTGGAGGTCTGTTACGCCGTGGCCAACGGCAGGCCGGTCCCCGAGTGGGCGGCTGCGGCGCTGCCCGGGCTGCCGGAGACGATGGCGGCGAGCGAGTAGCGGGCGAAGAAACTGGAGCGGGCCGTCATCGACCTCACCGAGGTGTGGCTGCTGCGCGAGCGGATTGGTGAGGAGTTTGAGGCCGTCGCGACCCAGGTGATCCCCGGGCGCAGGGGAGCGGAGGTCTACCTATCTGATCTGGCGGTGGCGGGTTGGGCCCACGGGGTGCCGATCCGGGAGCTGGGGCACCGGATCAGCGTCCGGGCCAGCAGCGCCGACCTACCGAGCGCCCGGGTGCGGTTTGACTTTGTCTCTGGGCTCGGGCGTTAGACTGGGTGGCGGACGAGCCAGCCAGATGATCGCGGCCACCGAGCCGAGGAAAGTCCGGACTCCACAGGGCAGGGTGGTGGGTAACGCCCACCCGGGGTGACCCGCGGGAAAGTGCAACAGAGAGTAGACCGCCAGCCGTCCGGCTGGTCAGGGTGAAACGGTGGTGTAAGAGACCACCAGCACCCCAGGTGACTGGGGTGGCTAGGTAAACCCCACCTGGAGCAAGACCAAGAAGGCCGCGACAGCGGCCGCAGGCGCCGGTGACCCGGCCCGGCGAGGCGCCTGGGTAGGTCGCACGAGGCCGTCGGCAACGGCGGTCCTAGATGGATGATCATCGCCCCGGCAACGGGGTACAGAATCCGGCTTATCGGCTGGCTCGTCCCCCTCGCGGGTTCTTCGCGGCTAGACTGCCCGCGTGGATTACCGTATTGCAGATATCGCCCTGGCCGGACTGGGACGCAAGGAGATTACCCTCGCCGAGCACGAGATGCCCGGCCTGATGGCCATGCGCGCCCGATACGGCGAATCTAAACCGCTCGCCGGGGCCCGCATCGCGGGTTCGTTGCACATGACGGTGCAGACCGCCGTCCTCATCGAGACGCTGATTGAACTCGGGGCCGAGGTCCGGTGGGCCTCCTGCAATATCTTCTCGACCCAGGATCACGCCGCCGCCGCGATCGCCGCGGCGGGCATCCCGGTGTTCGCCTGGAAGGGGGAGTCCCTGGCCGAGTACTGGTGGTGCACCGAGCAGATCTTCACCTGGCCCGATGGTGGTGGTCCGAACCTGATCCTGGACGATGGCGGCGACGCGACCCTGCTCGTCCACAAGGGGCTTGAGTTCGCCGAGGCCGGTGCGGTGCCCGAGGCGTCGGACTCCGATTCCGAAGAGTACCGGGTGGTGCTCGACACCTTGCGGAACTCGTCCCTGGACTGGCGCGCCATCGCCGCGGGTATCGTCGGCGTGACCGAGGAGACCACGACCGGGGTGCACCGCCTGTATGAGATGTCGCGGTCCGGGGCCCTGCTGTTCCCCGCGATCAACGTCAACGATTCGGTCACGAAATCCAAATTCGACAACAAGTACGGCTGTCGCCACTCCCTCGTCGACGGGATCAACCGGGCGACCGACGTGCTCATCGGCGGCAAGGTCGCGGTGGTGTGTGGCTACGGCGATGTGGGTAAGGGATGCGCCGAGTCGCTGCGCGGCCAGGGTGCTCGCGTCATCGTGACCGAGGTCGATCCGATCTGCGCTCTTCAGGCGGCGATGGACGGCTACCAGGTGGCCCGGCTCGACGACGTAGTCGATAGCGCGGACATCTTCGTCACGGCGACCGGATGCCTCGACGTCATCACCGCCGAGCAGATGAGCCGGATGAAGCACCAGGCGATCGTCGGCAACATCGGGCACTTCGACAACGAGATCGACATGGCCGGGCTGACCTCTTGGCCGGGCGTCCGCCGCGATACGGTCAAGCCGCAGGTCGATACGTGGACCTTCCCGGATGGGCACTCGATCATCGTGCTCAGCGAGGGGCGCCTGCTCAACCTGGGGAACGCGACGGGTCACCCGAGCTTCGTCATGAGCAACTCGTTCACCAACCAGGTGCTGGCCCAGATCGAGCTGCACACCAAGCCGGAGGCTTACCCGGTCGGCGTGTACACGCTGCCCAAACACCTGGACGAGGAAGTCGCCCGGCTGCACCTCGACTCGCTGGGGGTGGCGCTGACCACGTTGACCCCGCGCCAAGCCCGTTATCTTGGGGTTCCCATCGAGGGTCCCTACAAGAGCGATCACTATCGCTATTAGGCCCAGTAACGGGCCTTTTTGGGGCCGAGTTGACATCGTCGGAACGACCGACTAACTTAGTCCAAGTCGCCCAAAGCGGCGACAGCGAACTGGAGGCCATCGAAAGGTGGTCAAAGGTGAGCGGCCAACGAAGGTTCTGAGCCAAGCGAAAACGTCGAGTTGACAACGCGAAGCAGAGGGACTAAAGTTGGTTGGGTTGCTCCTGGTGCTGGTTGCTGCGGTTTGTGGTGGTTGGTG
>JAUMWV010000069.1 GCA_030529455.1 Propionibacteriaceae bacterium
CGCACGGCCCGCTGCGCAGCCGCAAGCTGGATTCGGGAATCCTGAGTGAGGCCGACCTGGTACTCACCGCGGAGGCCGCGCACCGCAACTTCATCGTCGAGGAGTGGCCGACCGCCTACCGGCGGGTGTTCACCTTCAGCCAGTTCGCCACCACCATCGCGGCCCTGCCCGCCACGCTGGCCGGGAGCGGGCTGGTCGACGAGGCCTACCGGCGGCGGGTGCGGGCGTCCCGGTCGGGCGACGTCCCCGACCCCTACCGGCGCGGGCCCGCCGCCGCGGCGTCCGCTTCGGCGCTGATCGACCGCTACCTGGCCGACATCCTGCCCCGCCTTGCCTGAACGCCGCGCACGCACCCTCTAAGCTGGGCGCATGGCATCGCGGCTTCCTCGGTCTTGTCCCAGCGCACAACGGGTTGCGGCCTCCGGCATCATGGCCTTCCTGGACGCCCTCGCCGGGGTGGAACTGCACAGCCTCATGGTGCTGCGCCACGGCAAGGTGATCGCCGAGGGGTGGTGGACTCCCTACTGCCCCGGTGAGATCCAGCTCGGCTATTCGCTCAGCAAGTCGGTGACCTCGATCGCGCTCGGCTGCGCCCTCGACGAGGGGCTGTTCGGGTTGGACGACGTCGTGACCGACCTGTTCGGCGTCGATGCCGCCAACCTCGACCCCCGCTACCGGCGGCTCCGCGTCCGCGACCTGGCCCAGATGACCACGGGCCACCACACCGACCCGCTGGCCTCTGGCGCCGACTGGCCGCCCCTGGACGCCGAACCCGGCGGGGTGTGGATCTACAACAGCTGGGCCACGTGGAAGCTCGGCGAGCTGATCCAGCGGCGCACCGGCAAACCGCTGTCGTCCTACCTGGAACCGCGGCTGTTCGAGCCCCTCGACATCGAGGACTGGGCGTGGCTGCGCCGCGGCGAGCACGAGCAGGGCTTCTCGGGCCTGCACCTGACCACCGAGTCCTGGGCGAAGATCGGCCACCTGCTGCTGCGCGGCGGGGAGCTGTGGGACCGCCAGGTCATCCCCGCCGCCTACCTGGGCGAGGCGGTCGGCGTCCTGGTCGGCAACGCCACCGAACCCGACGGGACCCCCAGGCAGGTCGGGGCAGACAACAAGCGGGGCTATGGCTACCAGTTCTGGGCCTCCCGGCATGGCTACCGCGCCGAGGGGGCCCGCGGCCAGTTCGTGTGCGTCCTGCCCGAGGCGGACGCGGTGCTCGCGCTGACCGCCGCGACCGCGGACGGCCAGGCCGTCCTGGACGCCGTCTGGACCCACCTCGTTCCGGCGTTCGGGGCGGACGCACGCTCCTCCGGCGCACCGGAGGGCCCCACCGCCGACGACGAGGCCCTGGCCGAACGCCTGGCCGCGCTCACGCTGCCCCCGCTGTCGAGCCGGGCACCGGACCAGGCCGCGTCCTTCTGTAGCGGCCCCGGCAACCGGGTGTTCGGCGCGCTGCAGCAGCTCGCCGCCTCGGACGACGACCGGCACTGGGACCTGACGCTGTGGCTGCCCCACGGCACCGCGACCCTGCAGGCCGGGGACGGGTTCTGGGTCACCGGTGAGCTGCCCGCCGGGCCGGGGGACCCGCTGCCGGTGGGTGCGTCCGCCGGGTGGACCGCCGAGGACGTCTTCGAGATCGAGCTGCGCAGCCTCACCACCCCACACGGCATCCGCATCGTGTGCGACTCGTCGACCGGACAATTCGGCACCCGCTGGCTGTCCGAACCGCTGTGGAGCACCGAGTTCACCGACCTGGCCTTCGCCCCGGGGTTGCGCCACCGCGGCTGACCCGGCCCGGCATCCGCCCGTCCAGGACCGGTCCGGCGGTTTCCCCGCCGCGGCCCGGCTAGCCGGTTAGGCTGGCGGCATGCGCAATGAAGCCCTCGTCCGGTGGACCACCCTGCTCATCACGGCGATCGCCATCGTCGGCGCGTTCATCGGGAGCGGCCTGCTGGGCGGCACCCCGGTGCAGGACGCGGCGGGTGGGTGGCTGTCGTCCACCGCCACCCCGGTCGCCCCGGCGGGCACCGCCTTTAGGATCTGGATCTTCATCTACCTCGGCCTGGCCTGCTACGCCGTGTGGCAGCTCGGCGAGTCCAGCCTCCGGCTCGACCGGGTGCGCTGGCTCATCGCTGCGTCCGCCCTGCTCAACGCGCTGTGGATCGGCGCGGTGCAGCTGGGTTGGCTGGCGGTCAGCCTCGTCATCATCGTGGTGCTGCTCGCGGTGCTGCTGGTCATCATGGGCAGGCTCACCGGCGACCCCGACTCCGGCTGGGAGCTCACCTTCGTCGATCTGACGCTCGGCCTCTACCTGGGCTGGATCACCCTGGCGACGCTGGCGAACCTGTCGTCGTGGCTGTGGTCGCTCGGGTACCGCGGCGAACCCCTCGGGGAGGCCGGTTACGGCATCGCGATGGTCGTGCTCGCCCTGCTGATCGGCCTGGCCACCGTGGTCGCCTTCGGTCGGCTCACCCCGGCGCTGGCCAGCTCGTGGGGCCTGATCTGGGTGTGCGTGGCCCGCTGGGCCGAGCACCGGACGCTGGCCCTAGTCGCGCTCGCGGCCGCCGTCGTGCTTGTGGTGGCCGCGATCTGCTGGAAGCTGAGGGAGCCCCGCCCGGCCTGACCCGGAGGCCCTCAGCTTCGGCTGAGCCGCCCCAGGCAAGGGGTCACAGCACCGCGCCCGGCCGGTAGCTGGCGGCCTCGGGGTGCCGGGAGACGACCTCGTCGACCCGGGACACGACGCGCTCCACCTGGGCTGGGGCGGTGCCGGCGAGGTCGAGCGGGTCTCCGGCCAGTGCGTCCAGTTCGGCGTGGGAGAGCCCGAGCCGTCCGTCGGCGGCGAGGCGGGCGAACAGGTCATTGACCGGGTTGCCGCGCCGCATGCCGAGGGCGACCGCGACCGCGTGTTCCTTGATGGCCTCGTGGGCGGCCTCCCGCCCGACGCCCTTGCGGACCGCGGCCATGAGCACCTTGGTGGTGGTGAGGAAAGGCAGGTAGCGGTTCAGTTCGGCCTCGATGACCGCGGGGAAAGCGCCGAAGTCGGTCAGGATGGTGAGGAAGGTCTCGACCATGCCGTCGAAGGCGAAGAAGGCGTCCGGCAGCGCGACGCGGCGCACGACGGAACAGGACACGTCGCCCTCGTTCCACTGGTCCCCGGCCAGCTCGCCGACCATGGCGGCGTAGCCGCGCAGGATGACCGCGAACCCGTTGACCCGTTCGCAGCTGCGGGTGTTCATCTTGTGCGGCATCGCGGACGAGCCGACCTGGCCCTCCTTGAACCCCTCGGTGACCAGTTCGATCCCGGCCATGAGCCGGATGGTCGTGGCCACGTTCGCCGGGGCGGCGGCGGCCTGCACCAGCGCCGTCAGCGCGTCGTAGTCGAGGCTGCGCGGGTACACCTGGCCGGTCGAGGTCAGCACCTGGGCGAAGCCGAGTTCGGTGGCGATCCGGTGTTCCAGCTCGGCGAGTTTGCCCGCGTCCCCGCCGAGCAGGTCGAGCATGTCCTGGGCCGTGCCGACCGGCCCCTTGATGCCGCGCGCGGGGTAGCGGCCGATGAGGTCCTCCAGGCGGGCGTGGGCGATCAGCAGCTCGTCGGCGGCGGTGGCGAACCGCTTGCCCAGCGTCGTGATCTGCGCGGCGACGTTGTGGCTGCGCCCGGTCAGGGGCTGGGACGCGTACTCCCCGGCCAGGCGCGCCAGCTGGGCGAGCACCGCGACCACCCGGTCGCGGACCAGCCGCAGCGCGCTCAGGATCTGCCACTGTTCGATGTTCTCGGTGAGGTCGCGGCTGGTCATGCCCTTGTGCACGTGCTCGCAGCCAGCCAGCTCGTTGAACTCCTCGATGCGGGCCTTGACGTCGTGCCTGGTCACGCGCTCCCGCGCGGCGATCGAGTCCAGGTCGACCCGGTCGACGACGGCCTCGTAGGCCGCGATCACCTGGTCGGGGTCGGCGCCGCCGAAGTCGACGCCGAGGTCCCGCTGCGCGCGCAGCACCGCCAGCCAGAGCCGCCGCTCGGCCACGATCTTCGCCTCCGGCGACCAGATCTGGCGCATCTCGGGGGAGGCATAACGGGTGGCAAGGACATTCGGCACGCTCATGGGCCCAGAGTCTACCGGTGGGCCGCCCCCGGACCGGCTGGTTCCGGACGCCCGTTCCCGCTGACCTGGTAGCGTCGGACCCGGAGGCATCATGGGACACCGCACACGGCTCAGCCGCCGCATCGCCATCGCGGCCGGGACGCTGGGGCTGGCGGCCTGCTCCGGCCCCGGCGGGGCGTCCGAGCAGGTCCGCGAACTCCAGGCCGACCCGATGGCCGCGCCGGACCTGCTCGGGATGACGCTTTTGTCTAGTTCCGTCACCGAACCCACCACCACGCTCGGCAAACCGGTGTACGCCAGCGTCAGCAACGAGTTCCAGGTGACCCCGGACGAAGGCCCCGCCCTGCTGCAGCGGGCCCTCGACCTGGCGCTCAGCCACGGCTGGGCGGGCCCGCCCTCCTACGACACGACGTTCCTGGCCTGGTCCGGCACCCGCGACGAGCCGCCTTGCACCCTCTCGCTGACCCTGCTGGAGGGGCGCCTGCTCGTCCAGCTCACCTCCCGCGAACGCTAACCCGACCTTACCGCCACCGCGACGATAACCGGACCGGAAAATGGGTGCCCAAAAACAGCAATTCTGACCCCCTGCATCCGATATATGTCTGTCAGCATTTATTCTTTTCTTTTCTTGGAGCGAAGATGCCCAGACGCTGGCCCGCACTCATCGGGATCTCGGCGGCGGCGCTCGTGCTGCCGCTGACCGCCCACGCCACACCAGGCGATTTCCATGACCGGACCCTCAACATCGTGCAGCTGGGGGATTCCTATTCCGCCGGTAACGGCGCCGGAGACTACTACGGCCCAGGCCAGTGCTTACGCAGCTCCAGCAACTGGGGCTCCCACTTTACGGCTTGGGCGAACTCGCTAGGGGTCTCGGCCACCTACGACAACCGGGCCTGTTCCGGGGGCGTCACCGTCGACATTCTCAGCCCCCGGGAACTGCCGAAACAAGACAAACGCTATATTTCAGCGGCCAGCAAAACGGACGCCCTGCGCAAGCTGACCGAGCGCGACGCCTGTGGGGCGAGAACCTCCGACGATATCCATTCGGTGGACTACCACATCGCCGCGAGCCCCACGCTGTTCAACAAAAACCGGTTCTCCTATCAGTGCCAGCTCCGGCTGAAACCCCAGGCCGATTTCGTCGGCCCGCAGACCGACCTCGTCCTCATGACGATCGGCGGCAACGACGTGAACTTCGCCACCATCGTGAAGGACTGCTTCGCGCCCTCGTTTCGGCCGGTGTACGACGGCGCCTCGCCCGCGGCCTGCCAGGCATCGGTGAAAGCGGCCCGCGACGGCATGCGCGCGACCATGCAGCGCACCTCAGATCTGATCGATCACCTTCTGAGCAAGAAGATGACCGGCAAGCCGAACTCTCAGGTCGTCCTGCTCGGGTACCCGCTGCTGTCCACCGACATCGACCTGGTCCTGACCGAGGGCAAGGACTCCTACCCCACGGCCCAGGAGGTCCGCAAGCTCGGCCAGGAAGCGACCAAGCTCCAGGCCTCCCTGGTCAAGAATCTGCAGGAGAAGTGGGGCGGCCGGGTGCACTACGTCAGCGATGTGGCGACGGCTTTCGCCGGGCACGAACCCGACCCGAGGACCAGCGTGTGGGGCGGCATCGTCAACCCGAAGCGCTGGCTGAACGAACTGCTGGAGACCGAGGGCGACGCCCAGGACGGGGCCGACACCAAGGCCAAGTTCAGCACCAACCAGCATTTCTTCTTCCACCCGAACCGGATCGGCCACCGCGAGCTCGGCAAGCTCGTGCAGACCAAGGGGCTGCTGCGCTCCGCCCCGCTGATCGGCGGGGCCTCCGACAACATCGACATCGTCTTCGCGGTGGACGCCACCGGCTCGATGCGCGACGACATCGCCGCGGTGCGGCAACACGTCCACGAGGTCGTGGGCGAGGTCGGCAAGCGGGCCAAGTCCGCCCGGTATGCGCTCGTCACCTACAAGGACCATCCGAGCGACGGCGGTGGCAGCACCGACTACCCGTTCCGCGTCGAGCAGGGCTTCACCACGGACGCCGCGGTGCTCGGCCGGGCCATCGACCGGATCGAGGTCGACGGCGGCGGGGACTGGGAAGAGAGCGTCTACAGCGGCACCAACGCCGCCCTCGACCTGGGCTGGCGGGCGGGCGTCCGCAAGACCCTGCTGGTGCTTGGGGACGCCCCGCCGAAGGACCCCGAACCCGTCACCGGCCTGACCTGGAAACAGCTCGCGGACAAGGCCTACGCGATCGACCCGGTCCAGATCTATGTCGTCGACACCGAGAACGCAGCCGACCCCAACCTGACCAGCCTGGTGGAGGCCTCGGGCGGCAAGGTGATCCCGGCGAGCAGCGACGACGAGGTCGCCGAGGCGTTCCTGGCGGCCATCACGGACGTCTTGGACAAGCCGTTCGGCTGGCTCCAGGGCCCGCTGGTCGCCAAGGTCGGTACGCCGGTGACGCTGGACGCGCGCGGCAGCTTCGCGGCCAAGGGCCTGAACATCACCGGCTACGAGTGGGATTTCGACGGCGACGGCACCTACGACAAGGCCACCGCCGAACCGGTCATCAGTCACACCTACGGGGCGCTGATTAGCGGTTACGCCGGAGTGCGGGTCACCGACTCCAAGGGGCAGACGGCCGTGGGGTCGACCCGGTTGGCGATCACCCGTGACGGTGACGAGTACGCCGACGAGGTCGACAACTGCCCAGACGTGGCCAACCCGCTGCAGGAGGATTCCGACTCGGATGGCACGGGCGACGCCTGCGAGGACCCGAAGGAGTTCACCCCGGCCCTGCCGCCCGGCGTGAGCCTAGCCCCGGGCTCAAGCCCGTCGCCCAGCACGGGCCCGACGGTGGCGCCGTCCCCCTCCGGTGACGACGACTCGCCCACCCCGTCGGCTTCACCGACCCCGTCGGTCTCGTCT
>JAUMWV010000012.1 GCA_030529455.1 Propionibacteriaceae bacterium
GTGGCGGGGGTGCGCGGACGCGCGGCCTCTCCTCAGCGGGAGGTGAGCGTCGAGGTCGATGGCCTTGGCCGCGTGCAGGACATCAGTTTCAGCCACGGCGCGCTAGCGCTGTCCCCGGACGAGCTGCGGCGCGTGGTGATCGAGGCGATCCGCGCCGCGTGTGCCGAGGCCGAGCGGCGGGTGCTGGCGGTGGCCGAACCGATGTTCGGCTCCGCCGCTGAGCGCGACGAGTTCCGCCGCGCCTACACCCCGCGTCCCCCGGCCGGGGGCTCCCCGACGCCCCGGTCCGGCATCGTCCACCCACCGGGTAGCCGCTGACCGTCCGACGGTGGCGAACGGCCCGCTGGCTAGCGCTGACGCAGGGAACGCAGCCAGGCCTGGGCAGCGGCGTAGTCGGTCTCGGCGGCACCCCGCGGGATCGTCGGCTCCTGGCCGTCCGCCCGGCGGTAGGAGCCGAGGAAGATCACCTCTTTGCACACCCGGTGCAGCCCCATGAGCGCCTCGGCGATGCGGGCGTCCGCGATGTGTCCCTCGGCGTCGATGGAGAAGAAGTAGGAGCCGAGGTGGGTCTTGGTCGGACGCGATTCGATGCGGCTGAGGTTGACTCCCCGGCTGGCGAACTGTTCCAGGATCTCCAGCAGCGCGCCGGGGTGGTCCTCGTGCATGTAGGCGACCAGCGTCGTCTTGTCCGCGCCGGTCGCCGGGGGGATCGTCCCGGCTGGGGCGACCAAGACGAACCGGGTCACCGCCGCCCCGTTGTCGGCGATGTTGGACGCCGCGGCGGACAGCCCGTACAGCACGCCCGCCACCGGCGCGCACACCGCCGCGTCGTAGCGGGACGCGGGGTCGGCGACCTCGGCCGCCGCGGCCGCCGTCGAACTGGCGTCGGTGATCGTTGCCTGCGGCACGTAGCGGGCCAGCCAGTCCCTGGTCTGGGCGGCGGCATGCGAATGGGTCAGGACGCGCGACACGTCCTCCAGCCTGGTGCCGGGCCGCACGTAGAGCCCGAACTGCACATCCAGCAGCACCTCGGCGGTGATGACGAGGCGGTCGCCGTGGGCGAGGTAGTCCAGCGTCGCCGACACCCCGCCCTCGACCGAGTTCTCGATCGGGACCAGCGCCGCGTCCACCTGACCCGAGCGCACCGCCTCCAGGGCGCCGCGGACCGTGTCGAACGGACGCGCGTCCTCGCTGGTGAGGGTCTGCAGGGCCTGGTGGGTGAAGGTCCCGGCGGGACCGAGGTATCCGAGCATGCAGCCGAGCATAGGGGACGCCGGAGCACCGGCGGCTGTCGCTGCTCCGGCCGGTCGGCGACAATGGGACCATGCCGGAGCTACCCGAAGTCGAGGGCATCCGTGGTTTCCTCGCCGAACGCCTGACCGGGCGCGCCTTCGCCCGGGTCGAGCTGGCCTCGTTCACCGCGCTCAAGACCTTCACACCGCCCCTGGAGGCGCTGCTTGGCTTGGAAGTCGACGCCGTCGCGCGCCAAGGCAAGTTCCTCGACGTCTCCGCGCAGGGGGTTCACTTGGTGTTCCACCTAGCCAGGGCGGGCTGGCTACGCTGGCACGACCGGCTTCCCGCCGGGGCGGCACGGCCGGGCAAGCACGGAATTGCGCTGCGCGTCGGCTTCGACGACGATTCCGGTTTCGACCTCACCGAGGCTGGCACTCAACGCAGGCTGGCGATCTATGTCGCCAACTCCCCCACCGACGTGCCGGGCGTCGCCTCCCTCGGGCCCGACCCCCTGAGCCCAGACTTCACCGCCGACGACTTCGCCAAGATCCTCACCGCGGCCGGGCGGGCCCAGCTCAAGGGAGTTCTGCGCGACCAGTCCCGGCTGGCCGGGATCGGCAACGCCTATTCCGACGAGATCCTGCACGCGGCGCGGCTGAGCCCCTTCCAGCCCGCCTCCGGGCTGGACGCCGACGCCCGCGCGGCGCTGTTCGGCATGCTGCGCGAGGTGCTGTTCGAGGCGATCTCGGCGGCGGCCGGTCGTCCCCCGGCCGAACTCAAGGACGCCAAACGCTCCGGCATGCGGGTGCACGGCCGGACCGGCCAGCCCTGCCCGGTCTGCCAGACCCCCATCGCGGAGGTGTCCTTCGCCGACTCCAGCCTGCAGTACTGCCCCACCTGCCAGACCGGCGGCAAGAAACTCGCCGACCGGCGCATGTCCCGGCTGCTGAGATAGGCCCTGACCGCCACCTGCCGCACCGCTCGCCTGGGATCACGCGACCGGTCCAGCACGCCAGTCCCTAGCCGGGAGGATGCTCCACCCGGCTCACTCCGGGGATTAGGGCTGCGGCTCCTCCGGGCCGAGGTCATCGTTGCTCAGCAGCTTGAAGTCGCCCTGTTTGAGCAGGTCAAGGGTCAGCACTCCGATGCGGAGATCGGCGCTCTGCTGCTGCACCTCGGCGCGCAAATAGGGGTAGGCGGCCATCACGGAGACCTTCTCGACGAACTCCCTGCGCACTTCGTCGCTGATGTCGTCGTCGCTGTTTCGTTCGTAGCAGACCGCTACCGCGCAGCGGATTGTCGCTAATTCGTTCTCGGCGTGGATGCGGAACCAGGTTTCGATCCGCTTGCCCCACGAGACCGGGTTGACCTCAAGGTGTACGTTGCTCCTGGGAGTCTCATCAGGGAGCGCAGCGAGGCCCCGGTCTGGCGACGGATCGAGGGTCAGCGTGGCATGACGCTCGATCAGCCTGACGTCGACGAGCCGGGTCTGCCCGAGTAGCTGGTGGATATCCATCACCGGCACCAATCTGGCTAGGCGACGAGAGCGTAGGTTTCACGGGTTTCAGCGGCCGTGTCCTGCCCGGCGTCGCCCGGGACTGACACGAGCCGACCAGACCAGACGTGCTCGGCCCTCGGGTAGGCGACATGAGTGGACGCCCGCAGGGAGGTAGCGATCCACCGTCCGCGCTCACCGGGATTCATGAGCTGCCCGGTGTCGGCAGCGACATCGTGGTTGACCAGGGCTTCTACCGCGTGAGCGTACCGGCGGATGCTGGCTAGCGTCGGGTTGCTGTCGTGCGCCTCGAACTTCGCGATGGTCGGCTGCTTGACCCCCAGGATCTCGGCCACCTGGCTCTGCGTGAGACCTCGTTGCCGCCGGATCTCCACCAAGTTGCGCAGCAGAGCGCGGTCGTTCTCGGCCAACTGCGCGGCGCGAACCATGGACGCAGAGCTAGCATCCAGCCCCAGGAGCCCCTCCAACGTGAACATAGCTTTTAGTCTATATCTCCTGGTTGTAGCCGTTCCCGGGGTGGTGGGCCGCACCCCTCCCTGACCGCCAGGGCCTGGGTTTAGGCGTCCGAGGAGTTGGATGAGATGCCGGGACGTCCGTCGTGGACGATCTTGCCGGGGTTGAGGTTCTCTCCCGGGTCCACGCCCTCGAAGAGTTTGCGCTGGATGAACACCCCTGCGGGGGAGATGTCCTGGTCCATCCAGGGGCTGTGCTCCTCGCCGACGCCGTGGTGGTGGCTGACGGTGCCGTGGTTGTCCATGAAGGACTGCTGGATCGCGCGCTTCACGTGGTCGTAGGAGTCCAGGTTGGTCTCGGACCCGTCGGCGATCGCGAACGTGAAGTACTGGCAGGCCCCGGAGTGGTAGCTGTGGCTGAGGTGGCACATGATGAAGCCCCGGTAGCCGGTCTCCTCGAAAGCCCGCTGAGCAGCGGCGACGGTGTTGTCGTGGATCTGCTTGGTGTAGGCCCACGGGGTGGAGGTCTCGCTCACGTCCGCGGGGATGCCCCGGTCGAGCAGGAAGTCCCGGATGTAGGGGATGTCGAACTTCTTCTGGTCGTACAGCTTGCCCGGGCCGGAGCCGACGCCCATGCCGCCGTGCTTCTTGACGATCCGGTTGACGACCTTCTTAACGTAGCGGACGTGGTTCTTCGTCCCCTCGAAGCCGAGGAAGCTCAGCGCGATGAGGTCGAGGTTCCAGCCCTTGCGCACCATCATCTTCTGGATGACCTTGCTAGCCAGGGCGCTGATGCCGCGGCTGCGTTTGCCGTTGGCCATCGTGAACTTCGTCTCGGCAGCGTCCGAGACCCGGGCCATCATCAGCTCGACATCGGACTCCATGATCTCGCGGCAGGCGTCCAGCCCGGCCTCGTAGGTCGGGAAGAAGTAGGCCTGGATGTCGCGGACCTCGGGCAGCCGGTGCACGTTCATCCACGCCTCGGTGATGATGCCGAGCCGCCCCTCCGACCCCAGCACCATCTCGCGGACGCTCGGGCCGGACGAGTAGCTGGGCAGCGGACGCAGGTCGAGCACCTGGCCGGGCATGACCATCCGCAGGCCACGGGTGATATCGGCGATGTCGCCATACTTGTCGGACTGCATGCCGGTCGACCGGGTGGCGATCCACCCGCCGAGCGTGGACCACATGAACGAGTCGGGGAAGTGGCCCATCGTCCACCCCTTGGCGTTGAGCTGTTCCTCCATGTCGGGGCCGAGGACGCCCGCCTGGATGCGCGCCAGCCCCGAGACCTCGTCGATCTCCAAGACCTTGTTCATCCGGCCCAGGTTCACGCTGACCACCTGGCGCTCCTCGTCGGGGCGGGCCTCCAGCGCCGCGACGATGTTGGACCCGCCACCGAAGGGGATCAGAACGCCGTTGGCGGCGACGACCGCGTCCACCAGCAGGACCACCTCGTCCTCGGTGGCCGGGTACAGCACGACGTCGGGGATGCGCCCGAAGTCGCCGCGGCGCACCCGCACGAGGTCCCGCACACCCTTGCCGAAGGCGTGGATGACGCGGTACTCGTCGTCGGTGACGACATAGTCGGCCCCGAGGATGCGGACCAGTTCGTCGCGCAGCTGCGGGCTCAGCCGGGACTCGGGGACGTCCATCGTGGCGAAGTCCCGGACGCCGGGCACCGGCTTGGTGATGTCGACCCCGATGACCTCCTTGACGAAGGAGGGGAACTTGGGCTTGTCAGCATACGAATAGCTGCGCCCCTCCAGGCCCCATCCCCACCACTTCTGCTGTTTGACTCCGTCGATCATGACTCCCCCTCGTCATCAACCGTCCCGCCCTGTTCCCGGGCCTCTTCCTTGAGTGCGCGCTCGATCGCCACGTTGCGGGCGTATTCGGCGAGCGTCTTGCGTCCGTAGGCACGGGCCGTCGAATCGTGCAATTCGATGAGCTGGCGGCGCATGCGTTCGTTGAACTCGTGGGCGATCTCGCCCGGGTGGGGACGCAGCGGGCGCCCGAACACCACGTGCACCTCGGGGCGGCCCTTCGGCAGGCCCCGCTGGGTGGGCGGCCAGGCCTCGTAGGCCCCGACCAGGGCCACCGGCACGGCCTGCACGCCCCGGGAGATGCACAGCGCCGCGACCCCCGGCTTGAACGGGGCCATCGCCCCGGTGCGGGAGCGCGTCCCCTCGGGGAAGATCAGCACCGGCACGCCCTCGCTGAGCAGCGACCCCGACAGGCCGCGCCGGGAGTTCCGGGCGCCGCTGCGCTCGACCGGGTAGGCGTTGAAGAACAACGAGGTGGGCAGGGCCTTCCACCACTTGTCGAAGAAGTAGTCCGCGGCGGCCCCGGTGGCGAGGTACTGCGCCAGCTTGCGTGGCAGGGCACCGAAGATCAGCGGGCCGTCGAAGTGGGAGGAGTGGTTGCCGTAGATGACGTAGGGGGTCTCGACCGAGGCGAGGTGCTCCTTGCCGTGGACCCGGACCGTCAGCAGCCGCCACAGCGCCGGTTTGAGCAGCAGCATCTGCGCGGCCTGCCGGGCGACCGCGTTGGTCCTGGAGGTGTAGCGTCCCTGCTTGCCGTTCGGCCGGGCCATCATGGCTTCTTCCGGGACGCGCTCAGCTTGGCCGAGACGCCGCGCAGGATGGCGCGGGGCGCGATGTGGGCCAGAGCCATCGCCACCTTCCACTTGAGGGTGGGCACCGAGATGTATTTGCCCTTCTCGGCGTCGTCCAGCGCCTCTTTGACGAGGACATCAGGCTCGATCCACACCACCGGAGGCAGGTTCGAGGACTTGATTCCGGCGCGCTGATGGAACTCGGTGCGCACCCACCCGGGGCACACCGCGGTGACGCTCACCCCGGTGCCCGCGAGCTGGATTCCCAGGCCCTGGGAGTAGCTGGTCACCCACGCCTTGATCGCCGAATAGTTGCCGGTCATGATCTCGCCCGAGGTGCTGGACACGTTGATGATCCGGCCATGGCCCCGCGCCTTCATGGCCCGGCCCGCGGCGCCAGCGAGCACCAGCACCGCCAGGCACATCACGTCCATCGCGCGTTCGTGGATGCTGAAGTCGGGGTCGAGCACGTCGGAATGCAGCCCGAAACCCGCGTTGTTGACGAGCACCTCGATGGGCGCCTCAGCGCTCTCCACCCGGTCCCGGACGCGCAGCAGGTCGTCCCGCTCGGCCAGGTCGGCGGCCAACACTTCGGCGTGCACCCCAAAATCCGTCCGCAGGCTGGCCGCGACCACCTAGAGGCGGTCGGTGTCTCGTGCGACGAGGACGACGTCGTAGCCTCGCCGCGCCAACTCCTTGGCGAAGGCGTTCCCTATGCCCGCAGTCGCGCCGGTCACCAGTGCAGTTGCCATACACGGAAGGCTACGGCACCGGTTTTGGGTTGTCGATTGGCCCGGCGGCCAACCGCGTCCGGTTTGTTCACTCCCCACAACCGCCACCGCGGACCGGTTGTGCCAGACCACCAAAACCCCGCGCGGGGCTCCCCCAGCCACCCCGGAACCCGCCCCGTCCAATCCTGGGGCCAATTTGGGCCCACAGACTCTGCCTGGTGGGACCGCCCGGTCAGTAGCGTCGCTGGTGGCACTGTCGGGCTACGCGACGAAGAAGGATCGGCGATATGACTCATGGGTTGGGGCAGCCAGAGAGGGGCTCCTCGGCCGCCCAATATGTCGGCATCGTCGCGCTGGCGGCGGTCATCGCCGGCGGCGTGGTCGCCGCTGCCTCGACCGGGTTCGCCCGCGACGCCTTCTCCAGCGCGGCCTGCGCCGTGCTCGGCGGCGAGCACTGCGAACGCACCAACCCGGCGTCCCCCCAGAAGAAGACGCCGCTGGATCAGGCCACCTGGGGATCGGCCTACTTCGCGGGGGATTCCTTCGCCTCTGGCGAGGGGGCAGGCGACTACGACCCCGACACCGACATCCAGCACGACTGGTGGAACCCCTTCGACGACGACGACCCGAAGAACACCTGCCACCGGTCGCGCAACTCTTACCAGGCCCAGGCTTTCCACACCTTGCAGGGCCGCGGGTACTTCCAGGGGCAGGACTATGTGACGCACGCCTGTTCGGGGGCGAAAACCCAAGACCTGTACGACAACAACCACGCCGGCAACCAGGGGGAGGGGCCGCAGGGCCGCACCAAGCCGACCGGCCCGGGCGACCAGTCGCGCTACGACAACATCCCCGAGGACGCCTCCCTCATCTCGCTGTCGATGGGCGGCAACGACATCGGTTTCGCCGACGTGCTGCGGAACTGTTTCTCTGGTTATCTGGGGTCCGGCTGCGGAGACACCGACCTGATCAAGGGGAGGATCGACGAGATCTACGGCACCGGGAACGGCACCATGGGCAAACTCGAACGCGAGATCGCCACGATCAAGTCCCAGCACCCGGACGCCCGCATCGTCATCATGGGCTACCCGCCGCTGTTTTCCGAGTCCAAAGCCGAGGCCTTCGGCATCTCGGTCGAGGAACAGCGCTGGGCCAACCAGCAGGCCGTGGCGATCAACACCGCGATCCGCGCGATGGCCGAACGCCAGGGGGTCGAGTTCCTCGACCCGACCAGTGCCTTCGTCGGCGACGGCTACGACCACCGCATAGGCTCGAAGGAGCCCTGGATCAACGGCGTCGGCCTCGGCCAGGAGGCGTGCCATCCGAACAAGAAAGGCCACGACGCGATGACCGGCCTGCTGTTGCAGCACATTGAGGAAGGACCGAAGTGACCCTACCCGCGACGATCCGCCGCAGCCCCATCCTGCTCGCGCTAGCCTGCACGTTCGCCCTACCCGGTTGTGTTCCGCCCCAGGAGGCCCCCATGAGCCCATCTGCCCCCTCCACCGCCGGGACCCTTCCGCCGGGGACGCTGCCCGCTGGGGCGCCGACGACCAAGGACGGGGTCATCCAGGCCACCCGCCGGGTGCTGCTGCTGAAAGACGAGATCCCCAACGGGCCGTGGACCTCGCCAGGGCCGATGCAGGACGACTTCCGCGAGGTCATCTGCGGGGCGAGCACCGAACCGGTCCGGCCGTTGGGGTCGTCCACCTCCCAGTGGATCAACCAAGAGGAACGCCCCCTGATCCAGACCGCCCGCCCGGTCGGCCCCGAACACGCCAGGAAGGTGATCTCGGACCTCAAGGCCGCGGTGGGCGCCTGCCCCTCCGCGCCCGCCACCGCACCGTCCCCCGACACCGCCCAGGGAGCCAAGGCGTTCGCGCTGGCCGACCCGGAGGCCCTGGGAATCGCGCGGCAGCGCCCCGGCGAGACGCACTGGACCTTCACCGCCTTCGTCCCGCTCGGCGACTGCCTGGTGGCCTACACCACCTTCGCCCAGCAGCCGGAACCGCCGACGGAATTCCTCGACGCGCTCGTGGCCGCCGGACGCGCCAAGGCCGGGTAACCTGCTGCCCTCCCGGAGCGGGGTCTCAGAGCGTCAGGATGATCTTGCCGATGTTGTCCCCACCCGCGAGCTTCTCGTGGGCGGTCCGGACGTCGTCGAACGCGACGAAGGTCTCGTGGGGCAGCCTGATCGCACCGGATTCGAGGAGCGGCCATACCTCGTCGCGGACGCGGGCGCAGATCGCCGCCTTCTCGGACGCGGGACGGAACCGCAGGCTGGTGGCCGAGATGGTGCCGTTCTTGCTGAGCAGGGCCCCGAGGTTCAGCGTCCCCTTGACCCCACCCTGTAGGCCGATGACGACCATGCGGCCACCCCGCTTCAGCGCGGCCACGTTGGACTCGAGGTATTTGGCGCCCATGATGTCGAGGATCACGTCGGCGCCGCGGGTCTGTTCCTTGAGTTCGCCCACCCAGTCGCCGTGGTAGTCGAGCGCGATGTCGGCACCCAGCGAGCGGACGTAGTCGAGTTTGGCCTGCGACCCGGCGGTGGTCGCGACGACGCAGCCCAACGCCTTGGCGTACTGGATCGCGAAGGACCCGATGCCCCCGGCACCGCCGTGCACCAGGAAGGTCTCGCCCGCCGACAGCCTCGCCACGTCCAGGTTCGAGACCACCGTCGCGGCGACCTCGATCAGCCCCGCGGCGCTAGCCAGCGACACTCCCTTCGGCGGCACCACGACCTGCCCGGCCGGGGCCACGAAGTATTCGGCGTAGCCTCCCCCGGCGAGCAGCGCGACGACCTCGTCCCCCGCCGCGAAACCGGTGACACCCTCGCCGAGCGCCTCAATCACACCCGAGGCCTCCAGGCCCAGCACCTCGCTCTCACCCTTCGGCGGCGGGTAGTGGCCCTGCCGCTGCAGCAGGTCGGCCCGGTTCACCCCGGCCGCCACGGTGCGCACCAGCACCTCTCCGGGGCCGGGCACCGGGACCGGAAGGTCACCGATCTGGAGGACTTCTGGGCCGCCGAAGGACGGCGTGGTCACGGCTCGCATAGCTCCAGCCTGCCACAGGAGACGCGAACCCGTGTCATTAGCTACGATGGACGCCGTCGCCGCTTGGCGATGGCGAGGTCGCATAGTGGACTAGTGCAGCCGCCTTGAAAGCGGCCGAGCGTAACAGCTCCGTGGGTTCGAATCCCACCCTCGCCGCTGACGAGCAAAGGAGCGCTATGGCGGCCACGGAATATGTTCTGCAACCCCGCCCACCGGTGCGGGCCTTCCTGCTGGCTGCCCTGGCCACCTCGGTCTCGGCGATCATGATCGTGGTCTCCCGGATGAGCGGGTGGCCGCTCGTGGTGCCGATCCTCTTCGGTGTGCTGTTCGTCGCCGGTGTCGCCCTCGCCAGCGCCGGGTTCACCTCGATGAGACGCCGCCAGGTCTACGTCTGGTTGGACGACGATGGCTACCGGATCGTCGGCAACGGCCAGGAGCGCAAGGGTTCGTGGAAGCAGATCCGGCGCCTCACCGAGACCACCGACGGCCGTCACATCACGATCTATGCGGACGACGCCGAGACCCACCTGCTGTGCCCGTCGGGGACCAGCGCACCGCAGTTCCGCTCCATGCTGACCGATATGGCGCACCGCCTCGACCGCGCCCACGGCTACGGGTCTTAGTCTCCCGTTACGCCCAGCCGCCCGGCCAGGGGCAGGCTCAGGCGTCCCAGCGGTTCACCGCCGCCTCCGCGGCTGCTGCGGCTGCGGCGTCTGGGGCTGCTCCTGTTTGGGGTGATAGCCGCAGGCGTCGCTGACGTCTTGCGCCGGGGTCGGGCTCGGCGATGGCGCCGGGAAGCCCTTCTGTGGCGTGGCCGTGGGCGGCGCGACGGTGGCGGTGGGGCTAGGCTCCCCGGCCGGGGATTCGGGGGACGGGGCCCCGGTCGGTTCCGGGGTGGGCGGCGGCGGGTTGATCGCGGCCTGGACCCGCTCCCGCATGAGCGAGAAGTTCGGGTTGCCGGTGTTGTACCCGTCCACGCCGTGTTCGAAGATGACGCGCCGGATGTGGCCGTCCTTCACCTTCAGCGCGAGCTGGGCGATGGCGGGCAGCATGTTCTGGGGGATGTCGGTATTGACCATCTGCGAGCTGGCTTTGGCGATCGCCTCGTAGCGGGTCAGTAGCGTCATGGGGTCAGCCTGTTTCACCACGGCGTTGATGAGGCAGGACTGGCGGGCCATCCGGTTGAAGTCGTCGGTGCTCCACCGGCTGCGGGCGTACCACAGGGCGTGGACGCCGTCGAGGAGCTGGTTCGGTCCCGGCTCAAGCCAGCCGAAAGTCCCCTTCGGGTTGCTGACGCTGCCGCCCATTGGCAGGCGCTCGTTGATGTTGACCCGGACCCCACCCATCGCGTCGATCAGGCGTTTCAGGCCGTCGATGTTGACCATGACGAAGTAGTCGAGCTTCAGCCCGATGGCCTCCCCGACGCCGAGCTTGAGGGCGTCCGCGCCCGGAAAATCGGTGACGCCCAGCGCCTCCGGGTGCTCCTTCGGGATTCTGGAGAAGATCGCGTTCACCGCGTATTCCTGGTTGTCCCCGCTCACCCCGTCGTAGTAGCCGCGCGGGTAGAGCTGGTTGAGCTTCGACCCCTTTGGGAACGGGGTGTGGCCCATGTTGCGCGGGATCTGGATCAGCGCGACATCGCCGGTGTGGGTGTCGATCGAAGCCACCATGATGGTGTCGGTCAGGACCGGGCGGTCCTTGATCTCGCGGAGCCGGTCCTGGTCGGTGTCGGCGCCCAGCAGCAGCACGTTCAGCCGCGGCTTCGTCGCCCAGACGTTGGCTCCCCCGGCGTCCAGGCTGGGACGCGTCCCCGACTTGGAGTCCTCACCGGCGAACACGTTGCTGAGCAGCATGGACTGGTCATAGGTGTAGCGGGCCCCGACCGCCAGCGGCACGCTCACGACGGCGGACAAGCTGAACACCACTAGGCCGCTGACGGCGCGCTGCGTCCTGGTCAGCGTCGCCGGGCGGCGCGCCAGCTGGGTCGCGGCGATCAGGCTGACCCAGACGAGTCCGCCCAGCCCGCAGCCGATGGCGATGAGTGCGAGCGCCTGGTTACTGACCGCCCAGGACGCGAGCTGGCGCCAGTCGGCGAGCACGCGCACGGTCAGGAACCCCAGGATCGCGACGAAGAGCATGGTCGTGGTCAGCCCAACGGCCCGGGCCAGCCTGGATCGGGCGCCGATCAGGCCCGCGCCGGGCACGAGTGCCGAGGCGATGGTCGCCCCGATGGAGCGGGTGAAAGGGTGGCGGCGCCTTTCCCCGGCGGCTCTGCGCCCCTCGGTGCCCGCCTGCCGGGCGGCTGCGCGAAGGTCGTCCTCGTCGGAGAGCAGGGCGCGGCGGCCGGGCTGGGTCTCCCAGTCCTCGGCGGGTGGGCCGAAGGCCGCCTCGCTGCGCAGCTGCCGCACGTCGCGGCCGCGCAGCCTCAGCGGCTGCTCCGGCTCGGTGAACCACACGGCCTCGTCGAGGGCCTGGGGGCGGATCGTGCTTTCGCCGTCCCGGAAGAGCGGTCGCGACGGCTGCGCCCCTGTCTCAGGACCCAACAGGTCGCCATCCGGCCAGCCTGAATCGTCCTGGTTCGCCGCTCGGCGCGGAGTGTCCATGCGTCACTTTCCTCGCTCTCCCCAGTCATCTACAACCATCTATCGTAATGACGCGGATCAACCCGGCCGAAACCCGGTAGTCCGCGCGGAGACCCGCCCGCCCCTGGCGGCTGCCCTGCCAGTCCGCGGCTAGGGCGGGTAAGGTCAGCGGGGTGCTGACCCCTGTTGACCGGCGGCTGCTGGCGCTGGCCGTCCCGACGCTTGGCGCGCTGCTGGCCCAGCCGGTGTTCGTGCTGATCGACACCGCGATGATCGGCCACCTCAGCACGGTGTCGCTGGCGGGGCTCGGCGTGGCCGCCACTCTGGCGTCCACCGTGGTCGGCCTGCTGGTGTTCCTGGCCTACCAGACGACGGCCTCGGTGGCTCGGCTCATCGGCGCCGGGGACCTGGCCGGTGGGCTGCGCACGGGCTGGGACGGGGTGTGGGCCGGGACGCTGATCGGGCTGGCCGCGGCGAGTGGGCTGGCCTGGTTCGGGAAGGCGGGGGCGCGGGCCCTGGGCGCGGACGAGGCCGTCGCGTCCGAGGCCGCCAGCTACCTACTGGCCGCCGCCCCGGGGGTGGTCGGGACGCTGGTCATCTTCGCCGCGACCGGGACCCTGCGGGGGCTGAGCAGCGTCCGCGTGGTGCTCGCGGTCGAGGTGGCCGGGGCTATCGCCAACATCGGCCTGAACGCGGTGTTCATTTACGGCCTCGGGCTCGGCGTCGCCGGGTCGGGGCTTGGCACCTCCGTCGCCCAGCTGGGCATGGCGGCGGCATTCCTCGTGGTCATGGGCAAGAAGGCGCGGCTGGTGGGGGTCAGTCTGCGCCCCCGGCTCAGCGGGTTGCGCGGGGTCGGGCGGGCCGGGTGGCCGCTGTTCGTGCGGACCGTCAGCCTGCGCCTGTCGATCCTCGCCACGGTGTGGGCGGCCGCCGGGCTCGGGCTGGGCGCCCTCTCCGGCCACCAGATCGTCGTCTCGGTGTGGTCCTTCTCGGCTTTCGCGCTGGACGCGGTCGCGATCGCCGCGCAGACCCTCGTCGGGGAGTCCCTGGGCGCCTCCGACGGCCCGGCCGCCCGCGCGCTACTGCGGCGCTGCCTCGGCTGGGGGATCGGCGGCGGGGCTCTCCTCGGCGCCGTGATCGCGGCGGGGACACCCTGGCTGGTCCTCGCCTTCACCTCAGACGCATCAGTCACCGGCCCCGCGTCCGGGGCGCTGTGGGTCGCGGCCGCGGGCCTCCCGCTCGCCGGGCTGGTCTACGTGCTGGACGGCGTGCTGATCGGCGCCGGGGACGGCCGCTACCTCGCCTGGTCCGGGGTCCTCAACCTGCTGGCCTACCTACCCGTGCTCGCCGCGCTGGTCGCCCTGGCCCCCGGCCTCGGGCTGCCCGGGCTGTGGGTCGCCTACTGCGCGGCGTTCATGGGGGCCCGGGCCGTGACGCTCGGCGCCCGGGCCCGGACGGACCGCTGGCTGGTCCTGGGCCGCTGACGAGCGCGACCGGCCCAGTTCGTGATAACCTCAGCGCCGACGGATCTTCGTCATGGAGGTGTCGCCTAGTCAGGTCTATGGCGCCCGCCTGCTAAGCGGGTTGAGGGCTTCAACCCTCTCGCGGGTTCAAATCCCGCCACCTCCGCCAACTGAATTGGCCCCGGTCGATCGGATCGGGGCCTTTGTCATTGACTAGGCCGTAGTCGGCACCGGTGTGGCTCAGGCGACGAAGACGCCCGGCCCCTCGACCCAGAAGTGGACCTCGTCCCCGGCGGCCAGCCCGCATTCCTGGACGCGGGCGCACAGCTGCGTCCCGCTGCCCTGATCCAGGAGCCCAAGGTCAGCGTCGTGGCCGTAGAAGGTCACCGAGGTGACCGTGGCCCGCCGCCTCCCCTGGCCGTCGTTGCGGCCGATCCGCACCTGTTCGGGACGCAGCAGCACCGCCCCCACCCCGCGGGCGGCGCTGGCCAGGGCCAGGCAACCCACCTGGGTGCTGGCCCGGGGGCCGTCGGCCTGCCCCGGCAGCACCATGACGGGCCCGGTCAGCCGCGCCGCCGTCACCGTGTCCGGGCGGGCGTATACCTCCTCCGGCGGGCCGTCCTGGACGATCCGGCCGGACTCCATGATGGCGAGCTGGTCGCTCATCGACAGCGCCTCCTCCCGGTCGTGGGTCACCAGGATGGCGGTGGTCCCGGTCTCGGCCAGCACCCTGCTGACGTCGGCGCGCACCCCCTGCCGGGTCTGGGCGTCCAGGGCCGAGAAAGGCTCGTCCAGCAAGACCAGCTCGGGAGACACCGCGAGCGCCCGGGCCACCGCGACCCGCTGCGCCTGGCCGCCGGAGATCTCATGGGGCATCCGGGCGGCCAGATCGCCCAGGCCGACCAGGTCGAGCAGGTCGGCGACCCGGCCCCGGTCGCCCTTGCGCAGCCCGAAACCGACGTTCCCCGCGACGCTGAGGTGCGGGAACAGCGCCCCCTCCTGCGGCACCAGCGCCACCCGGCGGTGCTGCGGGGCGAGGCCGGTGATGTCGCGTCCGCCCAGTTCGACCGTGCCGGTCTCGGGCCGCACCAGCCCGGCGACGATCCGCAGCAGCGTGGTCTTGCCGCAGCCAGACTCCCCGAGGATGGACGCGAAACCGCCCCGCGGGACACTCAGGCAGACCCCGTCCAGGACGCGCAGCGCCCCATAGGAGTGCGAAACGGACGTGATGGTCAGGCTCATGAGCGTTCCTTATGGGCGATGGTCAGGGCGAGCGTCGGCACCGTCGCGGCCACCACCAGCGCCAGCCCGTAGGGCGCGGCGGCGGCGTAGGCCAGTTCGTCGGTGTACATCCACAGCCGGGTGGCGAGGGTCTCCATGCCGGTGGGACGCAGCAGCAGCGTCGCGGGCAGCTCTTTCATGGCGGTCAGCATGACCAGCAGGAAAGCGCTCGCGACGCCCGGCGCAGCCAGCGGCAGGGTCACGGCCCGGAAGGTCGCCACCGGCCCCAGGCCGAGCGTCAGCGACACCTCCTCCAGCCTCCTCGCGGACTGGGCCACCGCGGAGCGGATCGCCCCGACCGCGAGGGGCGCGAACAACACCAGGTAGGTCACGATCAGCAATGGTGTGCGCTGATACAGCGATGGAACCAACCTGATACCAATGAAAGTCATAGCCAGCGCCACAACCAGGCCCGGCAGGGCGTGGGCGAGGTACAGGCAGTGGTGGACCACCCCGATCGCCCTGGACTCCTGGCGGGCGCTCAGCCAGCCGATGGGCAGGCACAGCACCACGATCACCGCCGCCGCCACGGCGCACACCCAGACCGTCGACCAGGCCGCTCCGGCGAGGTCGGCGAAGCCCAGGCCAGCGCTGCGTCCCGCCACGGTCCACCCGGCGACGACCACGAGCGGGTAGGCCAGCGCGAGCCCCAGCGTGCCCCACACCAGCGCCAGGGCCGGAAGTCTCCAGGGCCCGAGCCGGGCCGGGGTCCCGACGCGCTGCTGAGCCGCGCTCACCTCGGCCGCCCGCCCCCGGACCCGGGCCTCGATCACCGTGATGACCAGCGTGACCACCAGCAGCGCGACCGCGAGCACCGCCGCGGCGGTACGGTCGAAGGAGGCCTTGTAGCTCATGAAGATCGCCCGGGTGAACGAGTCGAAGCGCAGCAACGACACGGCCCCGAAGTCGCTCAGCGTATAGAGCGCGACCAGCAGGGCCCCGGCCGTCGCCGAGGGACGCACGTGCGGCACCGTCACCGTGGCGAAGGTCGACCAGCGCCCGCGCCCGAGCGTGCGGGCCACGTCCTCGAGGCTCTGGTTCCACCGCCGCAGCGCCGCCGAGACCGGCAGGAAGACGTAGGGATAGGTGCCGAGCCCGAGCACCGCCACGGCGGCCCAGTACCCCTGGAAGCCGAAGGTCGAGACCCAGGCATAGGCGGCGATGTAGCTGGGGATCGCCAGCGGCAGGGCCAGCGCAACCCGGGCGATCCGGCGTCCGGGCAGGTCGGTGCGCTCCACCAGGAAGGCCAGGCCGACACCCAGCACCACCGCGACGAGCGTCACTCCCGCCACGAGCGCGACCGAGCCCGTGACCAGTTCCGCGGTGCGGCTGGAGGTGTAGATCCGCCAGCTCTCCCCGACTCCCGCCTCGACGACCCGCAACCCCAGGTAGACCCCGGGCAACAGCGTCAGCGCCGTGACCGCCAGGGCGATACCCCACAGCCAGCCCCTCCCGAGGCTGCCGAAGACAAGACTGAGCGCTGCCCGGTGAGCCTTCGGGCAGCGCTCAGTGGTTCGTGTGGCGAACACCTTCAGAAAGGCTGAATCAGATCAGACCGACCTTCTTCAGCAAGGCCTGAGTCTCCTTGAGCGAGCTCAGGTCGTTCAGATCGACCCCGTGGGGCTTGGAAACATCGATCTCCTTGAGCTTGAACTTGCTCGTCACGCCGGAGATCACCGGGTACTCGGCGGTCTTGTTGGCGAAGTAGGTCTGCGCCTCGTTGTCGAGCAGGTAGTTCACAACCTTGGTGGCCGCCTCCTTGTTCTTGGAGTGGGCCAGCACGCCCACGCCGGCAACGTTGAGCAGGGCACCCGGGTCGGCGGCGTCCAGATAGACGAGCTTGGCCTTGACGGCGTCGCCCTTCTCGGCGTGCAGCTTGTGCCAGTAGTAGTGGTTGATGAGACCGATGCCGACCTCGCCGGAGTTGACCGCCTCAAGCACGGCGGTGTTCTTCTCGTAGGTCTTGGGCTCCAGGGCCTTGAGCTTGGTCAGCCACTCCTCGGCCGCGGCCTCGCCCTTGCTGACCCGCAGCGCGGTCACGAAGGCCTGGAAGCTCGCGTTGGTCGGCGCGTAGCCGATCTTGCCGCGGTTGGCGTCGACGAGGATCTGCTCAATGCCGGTGTAAGCCTCGGCGCCCGGGCTGACCTCGGGGTTCACTGCGAGGACGCGAATCCGGCCCGACGTGGCGACCCAGTTGCCCTTCGGGTCGCGGAAGGCGCCATCGACCTTGTTCAGGGTCTCCTTGGGCAGCGCGGACAAGAGATTGGCCTTGCCCAGCTCGCCGAGGGCACCTGCGTCTTGTGAGAAGAACAGGTCGGCTGGAGAGCGATCACCCTCTTCGACGAGCTGGGCGGCCAGCTCGGCGGTCCCGGCATAACGGACGCTGATTTTCACGCCGGTGGCCGCCTCGATCTTGGCGAGCAGCGGACCGACCAGGGCCTCGTTGCGGCCCGAGTAGATGGTCACGCTGGCGGGCTGGGCGCTGGCTCCGCCGCCGCTGGTCGCGCTGGGGGCCTGCGTGGCGGAACCGCCACTGGCCGAGCCGCAGCCCGTGAGCAGAAGCGAACCCGCGATCAGGCCAGCCGCTACACCGAAGATACGTCGCATAGTTTCCCTAACTCAGATCTTGCGAAAATAACTAAGGCGAGCCTAAACCTATTTGCTGGGGGCCGCAACCCCTCCGGCCTACCCGTCCCGCGATCTGCGGCTCCCGGAGCCCGGCCGCCCTCCTGGTAGCGTCGGCCTATGGAGACCTTTCTCGTGACCGGCGGCGCCGGTTTCATCGGCAGCAATTTCGTCCACTGGGTCCTGGAGAACACCCCGGCCCGGGTCACGGTACTGGACGCGTTCACCTACGCCGGGCGGCACGAGTCCCTCGCCGGGCTGGACCCCGACCGCTACCGGCTGGTTGAGGGTTCCGTGACCGACCCCGGGCTGCTGGACGTGCTGGTCGCCGACCACGACGCCGTCGTCCACTTCGCCGCCGAATCCCACAACGATAACTCCCTCGACGGGCCCGCCCCGTTCATCGAGACCAACATCGTCGGCACCTTCCACGTGCTGCAGGCGGTGCGCAAGCACGACGTCCGGCTGCACCACATCTCGACCGACGAGGTTTACGGCGACCTCGAACTCGACGACCCGGCGAAGTTCACCCCCACCACCCCCTACAACCCGTCGAGCCCCTATTCGGCGTCCAAGGCCGCCTCGGACCACCTGGTCCGCGCGTGGGTGCGCAGCTTCGGCGTCCGCGCGACGATCAGCAACTGCTCGAACAACTACGGCCCCCGCCAGCACATCGAGAAGTTCATCCCCCGCCAGATCACCAACGTCATCGACGGCGTGCGGCCCAAGCTGTACGGCGCTGGTGAGAACGTGCGCGACTGGATTCACGTGGACGACCACAACTCGGCGGTGTGGCGCATCCTGCAGGACGGGCGGATCGGCGAGACCTACCTCATCGGGGCCGACGGGGAGCGCAACAACAAAGAGGTGGTCGAGCTGATCCTGGAGCTGATGGGCCAACCCGCCGACGCCTACGACCACGTCACCGACCGGGCCGGGCACGACCTGCGCTACGCCATCGACGCCTCCAAGCTGCGCGACGAACTGGGCTGGGCTCCCCGCTACACCGACTTCACCGACGGCCTGGCCGCGACCATCGAGTGGTACCGCGACAACGAGGCCTGGTGGCGCCCGATCAAGGCCGAGACAGAGGCCCGCTACGCCGCGAAGGGACAGTGACCATGGCGGAGTTGCGCATCTCCACGACGGCGATCCCCGGCCTGATCGTCCTCGACCTGCCCCTGCACGGGGACGCCCGGGGCTGGTTCAAAGAGAACTGGCACCGGGAGAAGATGGTCGCGCTCGGGCTGCCCGATTTCGCGCCGGTGCAGAACAACATGAGCCACAACACCCACGCCGGGGTCACCCGGGGCTTCCACGCCGAACCGTGGGACAAGCTCGTCTCCGTCGCCAGCGGACGCATCTTCGGCGCCTGGGTCGACCTGCGCGCGGGTGAGAGCTTCGGCCGGGTGGTCACGGTCGAGATGGGCCCCGACAAGGCGGTCTTCGTCCCCCGTGGGGTGGGCAACGCCTATCAGGCCCTTGAGGACGGCACCACCTACACCTACCTCGTCAACGAGCACTGGTCGGCCGAGGCCAGGCAGCGCTACACCTACCTCAACCTCGCCGACGAGACCGTCGCCGTGGACTGGCCGATCCCCCTGGCCGACAGCGTCCGCAGCGAGGCCGACCTGTTCCATCCGCGGCTGGCCGAGGTGACGCCCTTCCCCGCCGCGAAGGTGCTGGTGACCGGCGGCAACGGCCAGCTGGGCCGGGCGCTGCGGGCGGTGTTCCCGGAGGCGACCTACGTCGACCTCGACGAACTCGACATCGCTGACCCCGCCTCGGTGGCGGCCTTCGACTTCGACGGGGTGGAGACCATCATCAACGCCGCGGCCTGGACCGCGGTGGACGCCGCCGAGGCCGACGGCCGTGCCGCCTGCTGGCGGGCCAACGCCACCGGCGTGGCGAACCTGGTGGCGGCGGCCCGCAGGCACCGCGCCACCCTGGTGCACATCTCCAGCGACTACGTGTTCGACGGCACCAGCGAGTCCCACACCGAGGACGAACCGCTGTCCCCGCTCAGCGCCTACGGCGCCGCCAAGGCCGCCGGGGACGTCGCGGCCGCGTCCTGGGAGCGGCACTACATCGTGCGCACCAGCTGGGTCATCGGCCAGGGCCGCAACTTCGTGTCCACCATGGCCGACCTGGCGCGCCGCGGGATCTCCCCCGGGGTGGTCGACGACCAGTACGGACGCCTCACCTTCACCGAGGACCTGGCCGCCGGGATCGCCCACCTGGTCGGCTCCCGCGCACCCTACGGCACCTACAACCTGACCTCGTCCGGGCCGGTACAGACCTGGTACAGCATCGCCCGCGACGTGTTCGCCGCGCTGGGCGCACCGGGCCGGGTCACGCCGGTCAGCACCGAGGAATACGGCGCGGGCAAGAACCTCGCCCCGCGTCCCCGGCACAGCACGCTCGATCTGGCCAAGATCACCGCGGCGGGATTCGTCCCCGCCGACGGGACGGAGCGGCTGCGCAGCTACCTCTCCCGCCTGGCATAGAAGAACGTTGTCAAATCGTCACTTTCCCGGTGGGCTAGCGGCCGCGAACCCGGTGTAACCTCGTGTTCATGAGCCGTCCTTTTCTACCTTTCGTGCGCCCTGACATCGGTGATGCGGAGATCGAGGCGGTCGTGGACGCTATGCGCAGCGGCTGGCTCACCACCGGCCCGGTCTCCGCGGCGTTCGAACGGGAGTTCGCCGATTACCTCGGCGGGGGTCGGCACGCCATCGCAGTGAACTCAGCCACGGCAGGTCTGCACCTAGCGCTGGAGGCTATCGGGGTGGGCCCCGGCGATGAGGTGCTGGTGCCGACGTGGACGTTCACCGCGACCGCAGAAGCCGTCAGCTACCTCGGGGGGAACCCGGTCCTGGTGGACGTGGACCCGGTGACCCTGTGCATCGACTTCGCCGACGCCGAGCGGCGCGTGACCGAGCGCACGGTCGCCATCGCTCCGGTGCACTACGCGGGCCTCGCCGTTCCCGCGGGCGAGCTGTCCGCCTTCGCGGCCAAACACGGCCTCAGGGTCGTCGAGGACGCCGCGCACGCGCTGCCGACCCTCAACGAGGGCACGCTCGTCGGTGCCGGAGACTTCGACGCGACAGTGTTCAGCTTCTATGCGACCAAGACCATGACGACCGGTGAGGGCGGCATGGTGGTCACCCCGGACGCGGATCTCGCCCAGCGGATGCGCATCATGCGCCTGCACGGCATCGACCGCGACGTGTTCAACCGCTACTCCTCGCCCCGGGCGGGCTGGGTCTACGACGTGGTCGGGGCCGGGTACAAACACAACATCACCGACACCGCGTCGGCGATGGGGCGGGTCCAGTTGCGCCGCACCCCCGAGATGGCGCGCCGCCGCACCGAGATCGCCGCGCACTACCACGAGTCCTTCGCCGGGCTGCCGGTGCAGCTTCCGCCCGACGCGCCCGCGGGCTCGTCCCACTGCTGGCACCTGTACAACCTGCGGCTGAATGCCGACGCGCCGCTCAGCCGGGACGATTTCATCGAGCGGATGACCGAGCTAGGGATCGGCACCAGCGTCCACTTCATCCCGCTGCACATGCTGACCTACTGGCGCGAGCGGTTCGACCACACCCCGGAGCAGTTCCCCGTGGCCAGCGCCGAGTTCACCCGGTGCGTCAGCCTGCCGATCTTTTCCGCGATGACCGACGACGACGTCGAGCTGGTCGTCACCTCCGTCCGTTCCCTGCTGTCGTGATGGACGCCAAACGGACCTTCGACGTGGTGGCCTCGGCGATCGGGCTGTGGCTCCTCGCCCCGGTGTTCGCCGGGATAGCGCTGGCGGTATGGGCCCACGACCGCGGCCCGGTGTTCTTCCGGCAGGAGCGGGTCGGGCGGGGCGGGGAGGTGTTCCGCATCCACAAGTTCCGCTCCATGCGGGTCAGCAACTCCGGCGCGCTCATCACCAGCGCCGACGACGACCGGATCACCCCGGTCGGCAAGTTCCTGCGCGCCTCCAAACTGGACGAGCTGCCCCAGCTCATCGACGTGCTGGCGGGCCACATGTCGCTGGTCGGGCCCCGCCCGGAGGTGCCGAAATACGTCGCGATGTGGGGCGATGCAGCGGCCGAGATCCTGAGCGTGCGCCCGGGAATCTCCGACCCGGCGGCGATCGCCTACCGCAACGAACAGGACGAGCTGGCCGTCGCGGACGACCCCGAGCGGCACTACGTCGAGGTGATCCTGCCCCGCAAGGTAGAGATGTATCTCGACTACGTCCGCACCCGCAGCTTCCTCGGCGACCTCGGGCTGATCTTCCAAACCCTGGCGGCGGTCGCGCGGAAATGAGCCAGCTCGCTCCCGGACCTCGCCTGGGAGAAAACCCCTCGGCGACTATCCTGTTATCAGACCGTTACATAAGCCCCCGACGATAGACAAGGTATCCTGCCCACCGTGAACGATCGCGTCTTCCTCTCTCCGCCCGATATGACGGCCGCTGAACGCGCGGCCTTGGAGCGGGCGTTCGACAGCGGCTGGATCGCGCCACTAGGACCCGAAGTCGACGCCTTCGAACAGGAGCTGGCCGCGTTCTGCGACCGCGAACACGCGGTGGCGCTGTCGTCGGGCACCGCCGCGCTGCATCTGTCGGGGCTGGCGCTCGGCTTCGGCCCCGGAGACGTCGTCATCACCGCGTCCATGACGTTCGCCGCGACGGTCAACGCAATCCTTTACACCGGCGCCACCCCGGTGCTGGTCGACTGCACCCCGGAGGGTTCGATCGACGTCGACCTGGCCCGCCACGCCATTGAGGACCAGCTCGCGAAGGGCGCCAACGTCGCGGGCATCGTCCCGGTCGATCTGCTCGGTCACGTCGTCGACCACGAGCGGATCGCGGCCCTGGCCGCCGAGCACGGGCTGCCGGTGCTGAGCGACGCCGCCGAATCCCTCGGCGCGGTCTACCACGGCCGCCCCGCTCCCGCCTATGGCGCCCTGGCCGCCGTGTCCTTCAACGGCAACAAGATCATGACCACCTCGGGTGGGGGCGCCGTCCTCACCGACAACGGGGACCAGGCCAACCATCTACGGTACCTGGCGACGCAGGCCCGCCAGCCGGTGCTGCACTACGAACACGTCGACATCGGCTACAACTACCGCATGTCGAACCTGCTGGCGGCGCTCGGCCGCTGCCAGCTGGCCCGCCTGCCGCAGATGCTGGAGGCCCGCCGCCGCAACAGGTTGCGCTACCGGGACCTGTTCGCCGGGGTCGAGGGCGTGACCTTCTTCGGCATGCCCGACGGCGCCGAGTCGGGCCCCGACGAAGACCACGACAACTTCTGGCTGACCTCGGTCCTCGTCGACGAGGCGGTCGCCGGGTTCAGCCGGGACGACCTCATCGCGGCCCTGGCCGACGACAACATTGAGGCCCGCCCGGTGTGGAAACCGATGCACGCCCAGCCCGTCTTCGCGCACCTGGACGCCTACACCACTGGCGTCGCCGACCGGCTGTTCGCCCAGGGGGTGTCGCTGCCCAGCGGTTCGGCGCTGACCGAGCCCCAGTGGGAGCGCGTCGAGACCGCGATCCGTCGGGTGCTGGACCGGCGATGAAACGCGAGCTGTTCGACCGTATCAAGCGGGCCGCCGACGTGGCGGTCGCGGCCACGGCGCTGGTCGTCACCGCGCCGATCCAGGCCGCAGTGGCGGTGCTGGTGCGCAAGAACCTCGGCTCGCCGGTGATCTTCCGGCAGGAGCGTCCCGGCAAGGACGGGCGCATGTTCACCATGTACAAGTTCCGCACGATGCGCTCCGCCAGCGAACACCTAATCAGCGACGAGGACCGGATCACCCCGTTCGGCGCCTGGCTGCGCTCCACCAGCCTGGACGAGCTGCCCGAGCTGTTCAACGTGCTGAAGGGCGACATGTCGCTGGTCGGCCCCCGCCCGCTGCTGCCCGAATACCTGCCGCTGTACACGCCCCGGCAGGCCCGCCGCCACGAGGTGCGGCCGGGAGTGACCGGCCTGGCCCAGGTGAAGGGCCGCAACGCCATGCCGTGGGCCGAACGCCTGGCCTGGGACGTGCGCTACGTCGACAACCGCTCGATCGGCCTGGACCTGTGGGTGCTGTTCACCACCTTCGCCGTGGTTTTCAAACGGGAAGGCATCGCGGAAGCGGGACAGGCCACCATGACCGACTTCACCGGCGCCCCCGACGTCGAGGTCTGACCGGGCCCCGGGCGAGGTGCCCGGGTGCTACCTGCGGTAGATAGCCTCCAGGCCCGCCCAGACCCGCTCGGGCTGGAACTCCCTGACGGCGCGCTGCCTGGCCTGGTGCCCCATGCGGCGCCGCTCCTCTGGCTGGTCGGCGAGGCGGCGGATGGCCTCCGCCAGCCCGGCCGCGTCGTCAACGTCGACGAGGATGCCGGTCTGGCCGTCCACCACGGAATCGACCGCCCCGGTGGCGCGGGTGGTCACGGTCGGGATGCCAGCGGCCGAGGCCTCCAGCACGACGTTAGGGAACCCCTCCCGCCGGGTCGGCAGGCACAGCAGGTCCATCGCCGCATACCACGGCCAGGGCTCGTCCTGGTAGCCGATCTGGACGATCCGGTCGGCGACGTCGTCGAGCAGCGCCGCGGTCTCGGCGTCCTCGACCTCGCCCATGACGAGCAGGACGACGTTCTGGCGCTGGGCCAGCGCCGGGTGCCGCAGGGCGCCCAGCACCGTGTTGAGCCCCTTGTCGGGGGTGAGTCGGCCGACTAGGCCGACGGCGACGGCGTCTTCGGCGACCCCGAGGCGGGCGCGCAGCCGCTCCCGCTGCCCAGCCGTCGCCTCCGCGACCGCGGCGGCGTCCACCCCGTTGCTGGAGCCCGCGCCGATCACGACGGCGGGGCGCCGCTTCGGCGTGAGCCGCCGGGCCGCGAGTTCCCTGGCGAGGCTGTGGCTGACCGCGACGACGTCGGTCGCGAGCGTCGCCGTCAGCCGTTCGAGGGTCCACAGGATCGCCGCCAGCGGCCCCGTGGTTCCCTCCAGCCGCAGACCGCGGACGACGTAGACCCGGCGCGGGACGCGGCACACCCACGCCGCGATGGTGCCCAGCAGGCCAGCCTTGGGCGTCCCGACGCTCACCACGTCCGGTTTCAGGCGCCTCAGCAGCCGAATCCACGCGACGAGGGATTTCGCGTCGGCGACGGGCGCCGGTTCGCGCTGCATCGGCAGTTCGTGCGCCGTGACGCCGGGACGCGCGGCGACGATGCCGAACTCCTCACCGGGGGAGGTCACCAGGTGGACATCCCAGCCCCGGGAGCCCATCCATTCGAGCTGGCCGCGGAGCAGCGACACCGCGCTCGTCGGGACCGTCACCCCGTAGACCAGCCGCGCCATCAGCGCACCGCGAGGGGCTCGTAGTGGCCGCTGGCCTGGAACCAGTCGAGGGTGCGCCGCAGCCCCTCGTCCAGCCGGACCGGTTCCACACCGGGGAACAGGGAGCGCAGGCTCTGGTTGGCGGCCTGGGAGTGCGGGACGTCCCCGGCGCGGGGCGGGCGGAACTCCTTGGCGAGTTCGCGCCCGGCGAAACTCTCCAGCCGCCCGATGAGGTCGAGCAGGGAGGTGTTGGTGCCGAACGCCAGGTTGACCGGCTCCGGGTGGGTGACCTTCTGTTCCGCGGCCCGCAGCAGCACGTCGCACACCGTGCCGACGAAGGTGAAGTCGCGGGACTGGGTGCCGTCCCCGTTGACCGGGAGCGGTTCCCCGCGCAGCATCGCGTCCACGAAGATCGGGATGACCGCCGCATACACGTGCCCGGCCCGCTGCCCCGGGCCGTAGACGTTGAAGAAACGGAAGGCCAGGGTCTCCATGCCGTAGGACTGCTGGAACGCGAGCGTGTACTGCTCGGTCGCCAGTTTGGTGACGGCGTAGGGGCTCATCGCCCGCACCCATTCCCGCTCGTGTTTCGGCAGGGCCGGGTTCATGCCGTAGACCGAGCTTGAGGACGCGCAGCTGACGTGGCCGACCCCGGCCCGGCGCGCCGCCTCCAGGACGTTCAGGGTGCCGGTGGCGTTGACCTGGTGGGATCGCATGGGGTCGGCGATGCTGCGCGGCACGCTGCCGAGGGCCGCCAGGTGGACGACCGACTCCACCCCGGCCATCGCGTCGTCCAGGGCTCCGATGTCGAGGATCGAAGCTTCGAGGAACCTCACGTCGAGGCCCTCCAGGTTGTCGCGGTAACCGGTGGACAGATCGTCGATCACCGTCACCTCGTGCCCGCCCGCCAGCGCAGTCTTGACGAGATTCGACCCGATGAACCCGGCCCCGCCGGTCACAAGAAGCTTCATGGCTCGATCCTAACCGGTGGGCGTGTCCGGGCCGGGCGGCGGCGCCTGCGGCACCTTGCCGCGGCCGAGGTGCCACAGCAGGAACCCGACCGCGGCGATCTCGACCTGGGTCGTCGCCTGGAGCAGCCAGGTGCTGTTCATGACGGTGCCCGGCCCCCACTCCACGACGACCAGGCAGATCGCGCCCAGCAGCGGCCCACCGCCGGAGCGGATGGCCCGCACCAGCGCCCACCCGAGACCGGCCAGCAACAGAACGAAGACGGGGACCCCATACTGGACGAGCACCTCCAGCACCCCGTTGTGCGGGTTGACGATCTCGGTCGGTTCCGGGACGGCCCCAGCCGCGACCCGGTGAGTGAAGGCCTCCGGGCCGACGCCGAGGAAGTCGCTCTCGACCAGCAGCGACCACCCATTGCGGAGCATCTTCAGGCGCGGGTCGTCGGCGCCGATGTCCTCCTTCTTCGACAGGCGGGTCAGCACCGGCGACAGCACCAGCGAACGCACCGCGGGGATCGCCAGGGCGAGCGCCGCGACGCCCAGCGCCCAGCGTCCCCAACGCCGCGACGCCAGCACGGCCAGGGCGGTCGCCGCGGTGAGCGCCCACCCGACCCGGGAATTGGTCGGGTAGACCAGGACGAAGGCCAGCACCGCCGAGGCGGCCGCGACCACCCGCCACCGGCCCCGTTCAAGGCACGCGGCGGCCACCAGGAGGGGCTGGGCGAAGACCAGCACGTGGGCGAGCTGGTTGGGGTTGGTGAAGGTGCCCGCCAGGCTGTCCCACAGCCCGGTGGAGTTGCGGTCCTCGTAGGGCACCACGAAGTTCGGCAGGTGCAGGCCGGTGGCGTACTCCCAAGCCACGACGCAGGCCAGGCCGAGGACCATGACGGCATAGCCCCGCAGCAACCACCGGACGACGTCGGTGTGGCCGCTGGCGCGCACCAGCACGGGGATGAGCAGCAGGCCCAGCAGCAGCGAGACGAGTTCGCCCAGCCCGGAGGCTGGCCAGCCGAACCTGAGGTAGCTCACGGCCGCCGAACCCAGGACTGCCCCGCAGGCGATCAGGACCGCACCCTCCAGCCGGGTCAGGCGCCTGGAGCGCAGCGCCCGCCACGCCCACCACGCGACCAGCGCGGCCGCGAGCAGCCGGAACGGGTTGAGCGCCCCGCCGACGAGCGGGCCCACCGCGGCCAGCGGGGGCAGCACGGCCACCGCCGCGGCGAGCGGCGCGTTCGTGCGTCCCGGTGGCGTGTCCAGGGCCCCTCACCTCGTTCCCAGCCGTCTGTCTTTCCCCTGGCAGTCTAGGACCCTGCCCAGCGGGGCGGCTTACACTGGCCCAGTGAATGTGCGTTCCGGCGGATGGGCCGCCCGGCTGGCCCGCGTCGTGTCGTGGGCGATAGTGCCCGCGGTGCTGGGCCTCGGGGTGGTCAACTCCAAGCGGATCGTCGGCCCCGGCGAGTGGCCGGTGACGCTGTTCCTGGCCGCGGGCCTGCCCGCCGCGATCCTGCTCACCGTCGTGACCTGGTGGTCCGGGGCGCGGCCCAGCCCCACGGCCCGGCGGGTCTGGGTGCTGTCCTCGGCGAGTTTCGCCGCCCTGCTGGCCTGGGCGCTGGCGTCCTCGTTCTTCCACGAGGTCTACTACAGCCTGCCCAGCGAGAAGGTGTTCGACGTGCCGGTCGCCCCGCTGTTCCGCTGGTTGCCGCTGGTCAGCGCTGCGATCGCGATCTGCTGCGCCCTGTGCTGCGCGGCGGCGACCCCGGCCAGGACGCGGGGCATCCCGGCCCAGGTCACCGCGGTCGCCGTCGCGATCCTGGCCGTGGGCGCCATCGGGCAATACCGCTCGCTCGACGACGAGATCCCGGGGAACCGGCTCTACAGCGGTCTGGGCGGTGCGGCGGTGATGTCGGTGCCGCTGCTGATCGCGACCGCGATCCTGCTGGCGGGGCTACGCACCACCGAACGGCGCCGGTGGCTATGGGGCACCGGTGTGGCGGTGGGCGTCGTCATGATCGTCCAGACCGGGTCTCGGGCGGGGCTGGTGACGCTGGCGGCCTACGCCGCCCTCGTGGTGTTCGACCTGCTGCGTTCCGGCCGGAACCGACGCAGAACCGTCCTGGTGGCCGTCGGGGTCGCCGCCGTCACCGCGGTCACCCTGGTGTCCCGGCCGGAGCTGCACCGGCTGCTGCTGTTCAGCGACCCGTGGCGAGAACGGAACTTCTTCTCGGCGATGAGCGCCCTCACCAGCTCGTGGTGGGCGCCGCTGATCGGGCAGGGGCACGGGTCGCTGTGGCCCTGGTTCTTCACCGAGTCCGGGCAGGTTCCGGTGTCCTACGACGACATGGCGGTCAGCCCCTGGGGGCCGCTGCTCCCGGCGCCCCATTCGGTCTACCTGTGGGCGCTCGTCGAGCTGGGGATCGTGGGCCTCGGCCTCCTCCTGCTGGTCGTCGGGGCGCTCCTGTGGTCCTGGTGGAAGGCCGCGCCGGATTCACCGCGCCGCATCCTGCTCGCCGCCCTCGTGGCGTCCCTGTTCTCCTTCGCGACCGACACCTTCCTGGTCAGCAACTTCCCAGCCAGCATGCTGTGGTGGTACCTCCTCTTCGTGGGCACCTCCAGCGTCAGCGGGACGGCCCATCGGCCCCCGTCACCAGCGCTTCCGGAGGCCCCGGCACCCTCGTGAGATATCCTCGCATGCAGCGACTGCCCGATCTCTGCTTGGAGTCTAACCATGGATCTCAGTGACTATTTCGCGATCTTGCGAAAGCGAGCCGCGCTGCTGCTCGTGGTCGCATCAGTGGTATTAGGCGGCGTGACAGCCTGGACGCTGCTCTCGCCCCGCACTTTTACCGCCACCGCGCAGCTGTTCGTGCAGTCCCCAAAAGCCGACACCCAGGGCGCCGCCCAATTGGCCCAGCTGCTGCAATCCCACGCCATCAGCTATGTGGCCCTGGCCACCAGCCCCGAGGTGCTGATCCCCGTGTCGGAACAGCTCGGCGGCAACCCCTCGCCCAGCGAATTGGAGTCCGTCGTCAAGGCCAGCGCTGCTCAGGGCACTTTCGTCGTCTCCATCGAGGCGACCGGGAAAAGCCCCCTCGAGGCCGTCAAGATCGCCAATCTCGTCGCCTACAAGCTCATCGCCTCGACCGGTCAGTTGAGTAAGGAATCAGCGATTCCGGTGCAGGCGGTGGTGTTCTCGATGGCCTCCCCAGAGTTCACCGAGATGTCACCATCGGTGGGCAAGAATCTTATCGCCGGGCTTATCGCGGGCTCCTTCTTCGCCGTTCTCGCGGTGTTTGTCCGCGAACTCACCGACAGCCGTATTCGCCGGGCCCGCGACATTGAGTTGCTGGACGGGGCGGAGCTACTGGCCGAGGTGCCGGTGCAGGGCAAGGCGTCGGGTTCCGAACATTTCCGGTATCTGCGGGCCCGGCTGGGCGACGGCTCCGCTCAACACCTGGTGACCGTGGCGGCGACCCCCAAGGGGGAGGCCCCGCTGGCCAACCTGCTCCTGCCCCTGGCGGAGAGTTTCGCCCGCACCGGCGCCTCCGTCCTCGTCATCGACGCCGACACGAGGCGACCCACGCTGCATTCGGCGATCGGGCTGGAGGCAGCGCCCGGGCTCACCGAAGTGCTGCAGGGCGCCCCCCTCGATTCGTGCGTGCGCAGCCACGGCGACGTGCACGTGCTGACCAGCGGGGAGACCTCCGCCGATTCCGCCCTGCTGCTCGACCTGCCAGCCTGCCGGGACCTCGTCCACGAGGCCAGGCTGCGCTACGACCGGGTGTTCATCGCGGCCTCCCCCGTGCTCAAGAACGGGGACGCCCTCGTCTTGTCCCGCCTCGCCGACCAGGCGCTGCTGGTCGCCCAGACCAACCGGACGCTGCGGTCCGACCTCGTCAAGTCCGCCGCCGAACTCCAGACGGTGGACGCCGGGGTACACGGCACCGTGCTGCTGACCCGATCCGGTCGCTGAGTTTTCCGATCCCGGTCCAGAAAGGCCCCCTATCGTGCCGTTCATCGCACCACCCCAGACCACGATGGCCGTCATCGGACTCGGCTACGTCGGGCTTCCGCTCGCGGTTGAGTTCGCCAAGGTCATCCCCGTCGTCGGCTACGACATCAACGCCCAGCGGATCGCCGAGCTGTCCGCCGGCACCGACTCGACGCTGGAGGTTGAACCCGAGGAGCTGGCCTCCAGCAGCCTGTCCTTCACCGCCGACCCGGCCGAGCTGGCGTCCTGCAACGTGTACATCGTCACGGCCCCGACCCCGGTCGACGAGCACAACAACCCCGACCTCGGCCCGCTGCTGTCGGCCTCGCGCGCCATCGCCCCCTACCTGAACGCCGGGGACGTCGTGATCTACGAGTCGACGGTCTACCCGGGCGCGACCGAGGAGGACTGCGTCCCGATCCTGGAGCAGGGCAGCGGGCTGCGGTTCAACGAGGACTTCTTCGTCGGGTACTCCCCGGAGCGGATCAACCCCGGCGACAAGACCCACCGGTTCCCGACGATCAAGAAGGTCACCTCGGGGTCGACGCCAGAGGTCGCCGAGTACGTGGATTCGCTCTACCGCAAGGTCGTGACGGCCGGAACCTTCAAGGCCGACAGCATCCGGGTGGCCGAGGCCGCCAAGGTGATCGAGAACACCCAGCGCGACGTCAACATCGCCCTCGTCAACGAGCTGGCGCTGCTGTTCCGCCGCCTGGGCATCGACACCAACGCCGTCCTTGAGGCGGCGGGCACCAAGTGGAACTTCCTGCCGTTCCGGCCGGGCCTGGTCGGCGGCCACTGCATCGGGGTCGACCCCTACTACCTGACCTACAAGGCCCAGGAGGTCGGCTACCACCCGGAGCTCATCCTCGCGGGACGCCGCCTCAACGACGCCATGGGCGCCTATGTCGCGACCGAGCTGGTGAAAGAGATGACCCGGCGCGGGATGGTCGTGCTGGGCTCGCGCGTCCTGATCCTCGGCCTGACCTTCAAGGAGAACACCCCTGACCTGCGCAACACCAAGGTCATCGACGTGGTCCGGGAGCTGGCCAGCTACGGGGTGTCGGTGGACGTGCACGACCCGTGGTGCGACCCGGCTCAGGCCAGGCAACACTACGAGCTGGACCTCGTCGGGGAGCCCGAGCCCGGGTGTTACGACGCGGTGATCGTCGCGGTCGGCCACGAGCAGTTCGTCTCTCGCGGCCCCGAATGGGTGCGTTCCCTGCTCACCGAGCGGGGCCTGGTCTACGACGTGAAACGCGCACTCCCGGCCGGGTCGGCGGACCTCGCCCTCTGAGGGCGCCGCGCACCCCGTCTGGAGCGGATCTGATGAGCACACTCCGATACGTCGAAATCATTCGTGGGCTGGGGCTGGGCGGGGCCGAGACCCTGCTCGCTGAGCGGCTCAAAGCCAGCGTCGAATCCGGGGACCTGCGCCCCAGCGAAGTCTGCGTGGTCAACACCTACCCGTCGGAGACGCACTTCGCCCCGGCGATCCAGGGGCTCGGCATCCGGGTGCACGACGCCGCCCGCCCGCTGGACCTCGTGCGCTACCTGCGCGGCCTGGCCACCAGCGACCCGCAGGCCCAGATCATCGTGCATTCCCCTGCCCCGGCGCTGGTCGTCAAACTGCTGAAGGCGCTGCACCGGCTGCCGAACCAGGTGATCGAGGTCACCCACAGCACGACCCACCGGCGGCCCTATCTGCTGGCCAACAAGGTGCTGGGACGCCAGGTCACGCTGAACATCCCGGTCAGCCAGGAGGTCGCCGAGGCACCGACGGCGGCGTCCTTCCCCGTGCAGCGGGCCTCCCACGGCGGCGTCGACATCCGCCGCTTCGCGGAGTGGCGGGAGCGGGAAGGGGCCAGCTGGAGCCAGCGGATGCGCCAGCGCCACGGCATCGGCGATCGCCTGCTGCTGGTGGCGATCGGCAACCTGCGCGAGGCGAAGGGCCACCGCTACCTCGTCGAGGCGCTGTCCCTGCCCGGGCTGGAGGACGCCCACGCCATCATCTGCGGCGCCGGGCCCCTGCACGACGAACTGCGCGGGCTCGCCGACGGCTTCGGCGTCTCGGACCGGCTGCACCTGCTGGGCAAGGTGGACGACGCCTGGCGCTACCTGGTCGCCGCCGACGTTCAGGTCCATCCGAGCACGGCCGAGGGCCTGCCGGTCACGCTGATGGAGGGGGCCGCACTCGGGTGCCGCCAGGTCATCACCGACATCCCCGGCACCCAGGAGTTCAAACGCCTCACGCCCGCGGCCGAGGTCGCCGAAGCCCGCAACGCCACGGCGCTGGCCCAGGCCATCGTGCGGGCGGCCGCGCGCCCCCAGCCCGAGCCGTCCCCCTACTGGGACATCCGGCGTCACGCCAGCGAGATCCTGACCGCCACGCGGTCCCTCGCCCCCAGCGAGGACCGCGGCGTCCTCATGATCGACGCCTACCAGGCACCGGAGTTCATCGGCTCGTGGCGGCGCGCCGGGATCTCCTACCAGGACGCGGTCAAACCGGTCAGCAAACCCCTGCGGGCGCTGCGGCGGCTCACCCTGCCGCGGTCCCAGCGGGCCGCCGAGTGGTGGTACCGGGACGCCGCCGCGGCGATCAGGGACGCCGACCTGGTCATCATCAACGCGCTGTCCCTAACGATGCGGCTGCCCGCCTACGTCAAGCGGATCAACCCGGGCTGCCGGTGCGTGCTGTGGTACTGGAACACCGTGACCCCGCAGACCGACCCGGCGCAGGCCGCGGGCACCGGCTGTGAGCTGTGGACCTTCGACCCGGGGGACGCCATCGCCTACGGCATGTCCTACGCGGGCCAGTACTACTTCGATGATCTGGTCGAGCCGAGCGCCGAGACCACCACGGACGCCTTCTTCATCGGGCTGGCCAAGAACCGCCACACCGAGATCGAACAGATCGGCAGGGAGCTCGCGCGCCACGGTTTCACCCCCGACTTCCACCTCATCTACGACGGCGAGGGACGCAACCAGCCCAAGCCGTTCGCGTCCAAGCGGATGAGCTACCGCCAGGTGCTCTCGGCGATCAGGGCCAGCCGCTCCCTCGTGGAGGTCTCGAAGCTCGGCCAGTCCGGCCTGACGCTGCGCCCGCTGGAGGCGGTGTTCCACGGCAAGAAGCTCATCGTCACCGACCCGGGCATCGCCGAACTCGACTTCTACCGCCACGAGAACGTCTACCTGTGGGGTGCCGACGAGCGCACCCTCGCGGAGTTCTTCGCCACCGCCCCGGTCGAGGTGGCGCCCGAGGTCGCGGATCGCTACCGGCTGGCGAACTGGCTCCAGCGCATCGTCTCGGGGACGCCACTACCGCTGGAGAACCCGTGAGCAAACGCTCGTCGTTCGGGCGCAGCCTCGCCGCCGTCGCGTCGGCGAGCGCGCTCTCGCTGGCGATCTCCATCCTGACCCTGCTGCTGATCCCGAAGGTCATGCCGGTCGACGACTTCGGGTACTGGCAGCTCTACATCTTCTACCTGGGTTATGCGGGCTTCGCGCACCTCGGCATGCTCGACGGCCTCTACCTGGAATACGGCGGCCGCCAGCTCGACGACCTGCCCCAGCGTCCGTTGCGGGGCCAGTTCGCGATCTTGACCGGGCTGCAGGTCGGCGGTGCGCTGGTGCTGGTGGTGCTGGGCACCCAGGTGGGCGACCCGAATCACCGGCTGGTGCTGTTCTCCACCGCCCTCGGCCTGGTCGCGGTCAACCTGCGGATGTATTTCATGCGCCTGCTGCAGGCCGTGGGCAAGCTGAAACACTACGCGGTGCTGATGGTCACCGACCGGCTGCTGTTCATCGTGACGGTGGTGGGGCTGCTGGTGTTCAAGCAGTTGACCGTGGAGCGGATGCTCGCCGTGGACGTCGCGGCCCGGTTCGTCGTGCTGCTGCTGGCCTTCGTCATGTTCCGGTCGCTGGCCCTCGGGGCGCTGCCGTCCGTGCGGGAGGCGTTCACCGCCTCCCGGGTGAGCATCGGGATCGGGTTGCCGCTGCTGGCCTCCGGGGTCGCGAACCTGCTGGTCCCCGGATTCATGCGGATCTCCATTGAGCGGGGCTGGCCGATCTCGGAGTTCGGCAAGACCTCGCTGGCGCTGTCGGTGCTGGGCCTGCTGACCACCCTGATCGCCACGGTCGGGACGACCCTGTTCCCCGAACTTCGCCGGATGGACGCCGAGCAGCAGCTGAGGACCTACCGGCGGCTGCGGTCCATGATCTTGACCCTGGGCCTGCTGATCCTGCCGATGTACTACGTGGCCGCGCTGTTCATCATGGTGTGGCTGCCCCAGTACCACGACAGCGTCCTATTCCTCGCTCTGCTGTTCCCCGCGATCCTGTTCGAGACCAGGACCAACGTCATCAACATCCCGTTCTGCAACGCCCTGCGCAAGGAACGCCAGATGCTGCTGGCCAACCTGACCGGGTGCCTGCTGTCGGCGGGGCTGGCCGTCGCGGTGTTCGCGATCCGCAACCTGGAGCTGGCGATGGCCCTGATCGGGGTGCTCATGGCGATCCAGTGCTACCTGCTGGAGATCCCGGTTCGCCGGAAGCTTCAGGTGGGGTTCCCACGCCGCGACCTGGGGGTGGAACTGGTCGCGATCAGCATCTTCGTCGCCTCGCTGCTCCTCGATAGCGCGCTGCTCGGTTTCGCCGTCGCGTGCTGCGGCAGCCTGCTCGGGCTGGCGTTACGGGGACCGGCCGCCCGGGAGGATTTCGGATTCATCGCCCAGCTGGTCAAGCGGGCCCGGCCAGGCACGTCGCAGCAGTGAGGATGGTGTTGTCGTGATCGTGTCCATCGCTCTCGCGGTACTCATGCTGTTCTGCCTGCCGCTGCGCGGCCGCGGCCTCGCCCGGCTCGTCCACACCGTGGCGACCCTGCTGCTGTTCCTGCTCATGTGGATCGTGCAGTGGACCAGCGTCAACAACCCCGACTGGGCCAACTACAAGAAGGCCTACGAGTACAGCCTCCCCGACCTGCTCGCACTGGGCCGCGAACCGCTGTTCTCCCTGCTGATGGAGACTGGCAAGATCTTCGGACTCGACTACCAGGGCTTCTTCGCCGCGACGTCGCTGCTGTCCATGACGCTGCTCTACCTCGCGACCCGCCGCTATACCGGCGAGTTCGGCATGGTCCTGGCCCTCTACCTGGTCTTCTCTTACACCTACGACCTGGTGCAGATGCGCTCGACGCTCGCGCTGTCGTTCATCATCTTCGGTTTCCGCTTCCTCACCCAGCGCACCCGGGGTTCGGTGGTGGCCTTCCTCGGCCTGGTGGGGGTGGCGACGCTGATCCACTTCTCCAGCGTCCTGGTGCTCCCCTTCGCCCTGGCCGGGCTGGCCTGGGACGAGCGGTGGGTCCGCAGGCTCGGCATCGGCGGCATGATCGTCTCGGCGATCGCCATCCCCGTGGTGTGGAGCGGCGCGGCCGGGCAGATCGGGTCAGTGCTGTCGGCGGTCGGCATGCCTGCGAAGGTGACCGAATGGTTCACGACCTCGGCCCGCTTCGGTTTCCTCGTCTCGTGGTTCAAGGTGGGGCTGGTGGTCGCCTTCATCTTGTACCTGATGAAGGCGGCGAACGACTTCGGACGCGAGAAGCTCTCGCCCCGCGCGCAGGACTTCCTGGAGATCCTGGGGCGGATGACCTACGTGCTGCTGGCGTTCAGCCCGCTGCTGCTGGTGAACTCCTCCTTCGAGCGGCTGGTCCGCCCGATCATCTTCGCCAGCTACATCGGCGCCGGTATCCTCGCCGCGGCGTGGGCCAAGCGGCGGGCAGCCCGCTCGCTGCGGATCACGCTGCTGGCGCTGCTGATGGCGTTGCTCTGGCTGGTCCTCACCAGCGGCGTTGAGGACATCAGGACCGTTCTCGTCCCGGTGTTCATCGACAGTCAGCTGCAGCACTGGCTGGCGGGCACCGATGTGCCGCCCCCGCCGTTACCGGTCATCAACAAGGGCGGATAGCCGCTGACGGGCCGCCCCCGGGAACCGGTGACTCCGGGGCGTGGGACAATGCGGTCATGCATGGCATTATTCTGGCCGGCGGTTCCGGCACCCGGTTGCACCCACTGACCATGGCGAACAGTAAGCAGCTGATGCCGGTCTACGACAAACCGATGATCTACTATCCGCTGTCCACCCTCTTGCTGGCGGGGATCAAGGACATTTTGGTCATCACCACACCGCACGAATCCGAGGGATTCCGCAGGCTGCTCGGGGACGGGTCGTTCTGCGGGGTCAATATCACCTATGCGACCCAGCCAGAACCCAAGGGACTGGCCCAGGCCTTCACCATCGGCGCCGATTTTGGCAGGGGGAACAAGACCTGCCTGGTGCTGGGCGACAACATCTTCTACGGAACCGGCCTCGGTTCCCGGCTCCACCAGTTCAGCGACGTCGACGGGGCGGCGGTGTTCGGCTATTACGTCGCCAACCCGCAGGCCTACGGCGTGGTGGAGTTCGACGCCGATGGCCGGGCCGTCTCGATCGAAGAGAAACCGGCCCAGCCTAAGTCCCACTACGCGGTTCCGGGCCTCTATTTCTACGACGAATCGGTCTACGACATCGCGGCGAATCTCACCCCCTCGGCGCGGGGCGAATACGAGATCACCGACGTCAACCGGGTCTACCTGGAGCGCGGCCAGCTCCAGGTGTCGATCCTGCCCCGCGGGACGGCCTGGCTAGACACCGGAACCTTCGATTCCCTCAACGACGCGAGCAACTTCGTGCGCACGATCCAGGCTAGGCAGGGCATGCAGGTCGGCTGCCCCGAAGAGATCGCCTGGCGGCGCGGTTTCCTGTCCGATGACGAGCTCCGGCAACGCGCCGAGGCCCTCATCAAGTCCGGGTACGGCGATTACCTGCTCGGCCTGCTGGAGGACCGCTCTCAGGCCCCGATGACGCGGTAATCGACGCCCTCCCAGACGGCCGGGTCGAGCGCCGCGCGTCCGTCCACCAGGACACGGACGCCCGGCAGGTCGGCCGGGGTGAGGTCCCGGTACTCGGGGTGGTCGGCCTGCAGGATCGCCGCGTCCACCGGGTCGCCCAGCTGGTAGGGCACGAAACCGTATCCCCGCAGCTCGTCCGCGGTGAACATCGGGTCGTGGACGCACACGGTCGCGCCCCGCCGGGTCAGGCCGTCCACGGTCGGGAACACCCCCGAGAAGGCGGTCTCTTTGACCCGGCCGCGGTAGGACGCGCCGAGCACCACGACAGTCTTACCGTCCAGGCCGCCGAGCGCGCCTTCGGCCAGCCCGATGGCGTATTCCGGCATCGTCATGTTCGCCTCACGGGCGACCCGCACGATGCTGGCGTCCGGGTCGGTGTAAAGATACAGCCGCGGGTAAACCGGGATGCAGTGCCCGCCGACCGCGATGCCGGGCCGGTGGATGTGGCTGTAGGGCTGTGAGTTGGACGCCTCGATCACCTTGTACACGTCGATGCCGTGCGCGGCGGCGAACTTGCCGAACTGGTTGGCCAGCCCGATGTTGACGTCCCGGTAGGTGGTCTCGGCGAGTTTGGCCATCTCGGCGGCCTCGGCGCTGCCCATGTCCCAGACCCCGTTGCCCTGCGGCAGGTCGGGGCGGGGGTCGAAGGTGAGCACCTGCCGGTAGAAGTCGATGCCGCGGGCGGTGCCCTCGGGGGTCAGCCCGCCGACCAGCTTGGGGTATTTGCGCAGGTCCTCGAACACCCGGCCGGTGAGGACGCGCTCCGGCGAGAACACCAGGTGGAAGTCTTCGCCCTCGGTCAGGCCCGAGATCTCTTCGATCATGGGCTTCCAGCGGTTGCGGGTGGTGCCGACCGGCAGCGTGGTCTCGTAGCTGATGAGGGTTCCCGGGCTGAGGTGTTCGGAGAAGCTGCGGGTGGCCGATTCCATCCACCCGAAGTCCGGCTGCCAGGTTTCGTCGTTCACGAACAGGGGGACGACGATGACGATGGCGTCCGAGCCGGGGATCGCGTCGGCGTAGTCGGTGGTCGCCCGCAGCTTGCCCGCCGGGACCAGTTCGGACAGTTTCTCTTGCAGGTGGGCCTCGCCGGGGAAGGGTTCCTTGGCGGCGTTGACCTGATCCACCACGCTCTGCTGGATGTCGACCCCGACCACCTCGTGGCCCATCGACGCGAACTGCACCGCCAGCGGCAAACCGATCTTGCCGAGCGCAATCACCGAGATCTTCAAGGTTTCTCCTCCTCAGCGCTCACCCGGCCACCCGAGGAGCCACCACGCAGTCTAGCCTGCCGGGCGCGCGGTCCGGATGGCCTGGGGCGCGGGGTGGTAGATTCGACGGTCGTCGGCTGGCACCGGCCACGGCAGCCCGCCAGCGACGCGCTCCCGGTGCCGCCGAGGGGTTGGCCACGATCGAAGGGACGACCATGACCGTGCTTGAGTGCCGCCGCTGCGTGATGCGCAGCATCGACGATCCCGCGCTGGAGCTGGACGGCGGGGTGTGCAACCACTGCCGCCGCTACGACCAGCTGCTGGCGTCCCGGGTGTTCACCGGTGAGGACGGACGCCGCAAGCTGGACGCGCTCGCGGCCGAGATCAAGCGGGCGGGGAACCGGTTCCGCTACGACTGCCTGATCGGGTTGAGCGGCGGGGTGGACTCGACTTCGGTGGCGGTCAAGGTGCGCGAGCTGGGGCTGCGCCCCCTGGCCATACACGTCGACAACGGGTGGAACACCGAACTCGCCGATTCCAATGTCGCCAAGACCGTGAAGGCGCTGGGCCTCGACCTGGTCACCGAGGTGCTGGAGCCGCGCCAGTTCCACGACCTGCAGCGCTCCTTCCTGCTGGCTTCGACACCGGACGCCGACGTCCCGACCGATCACGCGATCCAGGCCTGCATGTGGCAGTACGCCCGCAAGTACCACATCAAATACATCATCTCTGGCATGAACTTCCGCACCGAGGCGATCAGCGTCCCGTCGTGGTCCTATGGGCATTCCGACTGGCGCTACATCAAGGCGGTGCACGACCAGTTCGGCCGGGAAAAGCTCACCAGTTATCCCCATTTCGGGTTCGCGGAGCTGGGCTACACCAATCTCGTCGCCCGGGTGCGGATCGTCAGCATCCTCAACTATTTCGACTACAACAAGGCCGCCGCGGTCGAACAGATGAAGGCCGAACTTGATTGGCGTCCCTATGCGGGCAAGCATTTCGAGAGCATCTTCACCCGCTTCGTGCAGGGCTATCTGCTGCCGGTGAAGTTCGGCATCGACAAGCGGCGCGGCCACCTGTCCGACCTCATCAACTCGGGCCAGATCACCCGCGACGAGGCCCTGGCCGAATTGGCCCACACGGACTATCCCGAGCCGATGATCGCAAAGGACCGGGAGCTGTTCTGCCGCAAGCTCAACCTCACCGACGCCGAGTTCCAGGCGATCATGGCCGCCCCGGTGAAATCCTTCCGGGACTACAAGAACTCCTACGGTTTCGTGCAATTCCTGAGGAGCAGTGTCAATTCCCTGCGCAAGAGGGGCTGGTACCCGAAGTGAGGCTGGCGCTGCACCTGTACCAATCCCCGATGGACAACGAGTCCCGGCTGGTGCGGATGGCCCGCAGCGTCGCGTCCGTCTCCGGGGACGCCGAGGTCCGGCTGGTCGGGTTGCAGGTGGACGAACGTGCCGGGCTGGAGCCGCTGGAGCCGGGGATCGTCATCGACCGGGTCGGGACGCCCGCGCCGAAACACGACACGCTGGCGAGCCGGTTCACCAAGGTGGGCGGCTGGTACCGGCAGGTCTACCGGGCCTACGCGTCCGCGGACCTGGCGGTCATCAGCGCGCACGCGGTGTGGGCCCTGCCGCTGGCTTTCGCGCTCAGCCGGGCCAGCGGCGCCCCGGTGGTGTACAACCCCCACGAGCTGGAGACCCGCACCCCCACCATGACCGGGGTGAAGCGGCTGCTCGCCGAACAGATCGAGTCCCGGCTGATCCGGCGCTGCCGCCTGGTCACCGCCGTCAACGACCAGATCGCCGACTGGTACCAGCGGCGCTACCGGATCGCCCGCCCGATCGTGGTCTACAACTACCCGTCGGCGACCGCGGACCGTCCGGCCAGAGACCTGCGCGGCGAGCTGGGCCTCGGCGACGACGAGGTGTTGTTCGTCCACACTGGGAACCTGACGGGTGGGCGCAACATTGAGCTGATCCTTGATGCCTTCGAGCGGGAGGCCAGACACCACGTCCTGTTCGTCGGGGCGGGCGAGTTGCTGCCCCTGGTTGAGCGTTCCGCGTCCCGGTCGGATGTGGTGCATCACCTGGCCCCGGTGCCGCCGGACGAGGTGGTCTCGCTGGTGCGGGGCGCAGACCTGGCGCTGTCGCTCATTGAGACCAAGGCGACCTCGTATGCCTGGTCGTCGCCCAACAAGCTGTTCGAGGCCCTCGCCGCCGGGGTCGCGCCGCTGTGCTCCGATCTGCCCGAGGCGCGCAAACGGCTCGGCGGCCTGGCCGGTGAGCTGGTGCTGGGTTCCCCCGCCCAGGAGCTGCCCGCGTTCCTTAGCCGGATCGACCGGGCGACGGCGCTGGGCTACCGGGAGCGCCTGGCCCCGCTGCCGACGTGGGAGGAGGGCGTCCAACCCCTCGTGGACGCCTACCGCCGCCTGTTCTGAGGCGGTCGGGCCGCGCTCCCGCCTGGGGTGGGCACCCGCGCGCAACTACGATTCGGGTATGCGGATCTGCTACATCGACCACTATGCGGGCGGCCCGTCGCTCGGCATGGAGTACCGGCCCCACGCGATGGCGCGGCAGTGGCAGCTGCGGGGCCACGAGGTATGCCTCATCGCGGGCAGCTACTCCCACCTGCGCCACCACAACCCGCAGGTGGACACCGAGGGGGCTCCGCAGGTCATCGACGGCGTGACCTACCGCTTCATCACGACCCGCCGCTACGAGGGCAACGGGGCTGGCCGCGTCCTCAGCATGGCCGATTTCGTCGGACGCGGGATGCTGGCGGCCCGCCGGATCGCCGCGACGCTGCGCCCGGATGTGGTGATCGCGTCCTCGACCTACCCGTTCGACACGTGGCTGGCCGCCCGGATCGCCCGGATCGCCGGTGCCCGGCTGGTGCACGAGGTGCACGACCTGTGGCCGCTCACCCCCATGGAGCTCGGCGGGCACAGCCCCCACCACCCGTTCATGTGGCTCATGGCCCAGGCCGAGAAGTCGGCCTACCGCAACTCCAGCGTCATCGTGTCGATCCTGCCCAACATTGAGCCGCACGTCCGGGGCCTGGGCATCTCGACGCCCGTGGTGCACGTGCCCAACGGGGTCGAGGTGTCGGGGCCTTGTGACCCGGCCCCGGAGGCCATCGTCTCGCTCGTCGACGCCTTGCACGCGCAGGGACGCCGGGTGATCGGCTACGCCGGAGGCATGGCGACCTCGAACGCGATGGACGATTTCATCGCCGCGATGGGCATGCTCACCAGCGAACCGATCACCGCGGTCCTCATCGGGGACGGCGTGCTGCGCGCCGACCACGAGGCCCAGGCGGCCGCGCTGGGGGCCGACGTCAGGTTCGCTGGGGTGGTGCCGAAGTCGTCGATCCTCGACACGCTGCGCCAGATGGACGCGCTCTACATTGGCTCCCAGGCGTCCCCGCTGTACGAGTTCGGGGTGTCGGCCAACAAGATCTTCGACTACATGCTGAGCGGCGTGCCGATCGTCAACGCCTTCGCCACCCACCACTCGCCGATGATCTACGCCGGATGCACGCTCGTCGCCGAGGGCGGCAACCCGGCCTCCATCGCCGAGGCGGTGCGGCGCGCGCTGGCGCTGGACGAGGCCGAGGCGCGGCGCCTGGGCGAACTGGGCATCACCTACGTCACCCAGCACCACGACATCGCGAAACTCGCCGACGATTTCCTGAACGCGATCAGCTGAACCGCGCTTGCCCGGCCGGGTCGCTGGGATCGTCCGCCTTCGAGCTCTCGGGCTCTCGTGGCTTGGTCTAGCGTCAGCGCCGGTCAGTTCGGGTCATGTGGTGCGGTTCGGGGACGCCCGTGCCGGAGTCGCGACACGCCGCTTGTCGGCCACGATGCCCACCCATGGTGGGGCCGTTGATGGGTCGGGCCCAAACCTTGTGGGGAACCCCAGCGCTTCACGGTAGGGGCTCTCTTTCTGCGCGAGCGAACTGGTTCCGACGTCGCGTTGCCGGACAAACGACGAAGAAAGGCGACTGTTCCTGAACCCGATAGACCGTGTCGCGACCGGGCACACCCGCTCCCCGGGGCGCTACCGGTACGGGCGACGCCACTCATGCGTTCGGAGCAGCCCGCGACGAGAGCACGACGATGCAGAGGCGGCACTAGTCGCACTCATGTCAAACGTGTGTTCTGTTTTGGGGTTGCGTGTTTTAGGACAGTGTGCGATAATGGGGTATGGGTGTGACGGAGCTTCGAGCAGCGATCAGTGATCTGGTCGCTGCTGACCAGCAGCGCCTTGAGGCTGATGCCCGTGAGGTGGCGGCGTTGGTGTTCTTGGCTGAGCATTACTCGGCTGGGGCTGACCCGATTGGGTATCCGGCTGATGAACGGTTCGGGGTCTTGGCTCATGATGGGACCCCACCGGTGTCGGACTTTTTGATTCTGGAACTTGCTGCCGCCCGGGGGATCTCGACCCCGGTCGCGGCCGGGTATCTGCATGCGGCCTTGGATTTGAAGTACCGCCACCCCCATACCTACCAACTCGTCTTGGGGAAACGGTTGCCGTGGTGGGTTGCCCGGAAAGTCACCACCTTGTGTGGGGACCTGCCCCACCAGGCCTGTGTGGGGGTGGATGCCCGGTGGGCCCGCCAACAGGGTGGGTTACCGGTGGGGCGGAAACTCAACCTGTTGAAGGGACTCGTGGTGGCTGCTGACCCAGACCTGGCAGCCGACCAGGCCCGCCAAGCCCAACAAGACCGGTATGTCGAGATTGGCCGCTACCACCACACCACGGTGCAGGCCAGTGCCCGCCTCGACGTACTCGACGGACTGTACCTAGATGCGTGTGTGGATCGGATCGCTGACATCCTCACCAGCCAGGGCCACCCCGAACCGAAACGGGTGCTGCGGGCCACCGCGTTGGGGATCCTGGCCACCCCAGCCCGGGCCCTGCACCTGCTCCAACACGCTACCCAACCCGCCCTCGACGACCCCACCCAGATAGCGGGTCCAGACCAGGCCCCGGCACCAGCCCCTGGTGAAACCCCGATACCGGGCCTGGGTGGGGCCCCGATACCGATCCCGGACGAGACCCCGATCCTGGGTGGGGCCCCGATACCGGGCCTGGGTGGGGTGGTCTTGCTCACCAGTACCGTCCGACCCGAGCGGGCACCTGTCCCGCCCGAAGCACCCCACCCGGCCAACGATCCCTACCCGGCCCAAGACCCCGGCCCGGCCGGTATACCCCGTCTGGGGGAGCCCGGCATGGGTAAGTCCTGCCCGGGTGACCCGGGCTTGGCTGGCATGCCCCATTCGGGAGAGCCCGACCCGGC
>JAUMWV010000070.1 GCA_030529455.1 Propionibacteriaceae bacterium
CGCGGGCATTCCGCAGATCACGGCGTGCTATTCCATCGCCGGGGACGCCTCCTATCTGTTGCAGGCGCAGGTGGGTACCACGGGGGAGCTGGATACGCTGCTCACCGAGTTGCGGAGCACCACTCATGTCAACACGACCACCACCGTGGTGCTCAGCACCATTTTCGCGAACCGGCCTCTGGTCCATTCCCCGAGCGGTGTCGGCTAAGCTCCGTCCGTGCGTCTTCTCCCCGGCTGGCTCTCGATCCCCGGCTCCCTCGCGGCTGGCGCGGCCATCGGGCTGGCCTTCGTGCCGTTCGGCCTCTGGCCGCTCGCGTTCGCGGGTGTCGCGGCGATCAGCCTGCTGACCGGCGACCGGTCGGGCCGTGCGGGTTTCGGCCTGGGCTATCTCGCCGGGATCGGCCTGAACCTGGTCGCCTCGTCGTGGATCGGCATGTTCGGCTGGCTGGTCGCCGCCGCCTTCGTGGCCGTGGTGTCTCTCTGGTACGGGTTGCTGGGCTGGCTGCTGACCCGGGTGCGCCGCCTCCCCGGGTGGCCGCTGTGGTCGGCGTCCTGCTGGTCACTGGTCGAGCTGGGGTCCTCGCTGGCCCCGTTCGGCGGGTTTGGCTGGAACCGGCTCGCCTTCACCACCGCGGATCAGCCGCTGTCCGGGTTGCTGCCGTGGGTCGGCGCGACCGGGGTGAGCTGGCTGGTGGCGCTGCTCGGCTGCGCGATCGCCGCCGCCGTGCGCTCGCCCCGCAGGTGGGTGCTGCCCGGTGGTGTGGTCCTCGCCGTGTTCTGTCTCGGCGGTGCGCTCAAGCTGGTGCCGGTGCCTGTGGCCGGTGAGCGGGTCACCGTGGGGATGGTGCAGGGCGATGTCGGCGGCAGCGGCTACACCTACCTTGGGGAGACCCGCTCGGTGACCCGCTACCACCTGGCCGAGACTATCTCGCTCATGGCGAAGGCCAGGACCGGCCAGCAGGCCATGCCCGATTTCCTCCTCTGGCCGGAGAACTCGACCGATCTCGACCCCCGGCGGGACGCCGAGACCAGGCGCCTGATCGAGCTGGCGGCCACGGTCGCCGACCGGCCGATCCTGGTCGGCACGATCTCGGAGGGACCCGGGCCGGACCAGCGTCAGACCACCGGCCTGTGGTGGGACGCGCGGACCGGGAGCGGGCCACGTTACGACAAGCGCAACCTGGTTCCCTTCGGCGAGTGGATTCCGTTCCGGGAGTTTCTGCTGCCGCACATCCCCGTGCTTCAGCTGGTGGGCCGCGAGAGCGTGCCGGGAGACTCGCCCGGGGTGCTGGAAGTCACCGCCGGGGGGCGGGACGGCCTCCGCCTCGGCGACATCATCTGCATGGAACTCGCCTACGACGAGACGGTCTACGACACCGTCCGCCACGGCGCCCAGGTGCTGCTGGTGCAAAGCAGCAACGTCACCTTCACCGGTTCAACCCAGCCCCACCAGCAGTTCCAGCTCACCCGCATCCGCGCCATGGAGGCCAGACGCGAGATCGTCGTGGCGACCACGAGCTCCTTCTCGGGTCTGATTGAGGCCGATGGCCGGGTGACCTACAAGACCGCCGAGAGCACGGCCGATTCGGCGAGCTTCAGCGTCGGGGTGCGCGAAGGCGTCACTCCGGGGATCGCCATGCAGCCCTATGCGGGGTGGGTGCTGGCGTCCTGTGCTCTGCTCGGTGTGCTGCTCAGTTGCGTTTCGTGGGGCTCGACTAGACTCGACTCAGTTGCAGTCAGTGCCTGAAGCCGAAGATGGAGCAGTTACATGACCGATCCCTCCCTGGAGCGCGTTCTCGTCATCATCCCCACCTACAACGAGGCGGAGAATATTGAGAGCATCACCGCGAGGCTTCGTGCCGCCGTGCCGCGCGCTCACGTCCTCATCGCCGACGACAACTCCCCGGACGGCACCGGGGCCATCGCCGACCGGATCGCCGAACGGGACGACCACGTGCATGTGCTGCACCGCAGGGGCAAGGAGGGCCTCGGGGCAGCCTACCTCGCGGGCTTCCACTGGGGCCTCGACCGGGACTACCAGGTGCTGGTCGAGATGGATGCTGACGGCTCCCACCAGCCCGAACAGCTGCCCAGCATGCTTGAGGCCCTCCGGGACGCCGACATGGTCAAGGGTTCGCGCTGGGTGAAGGGCGGCAGCGTCGTCAACTGGGCGAAGTCGCGCGAGTTGCTGTCCCGGGGCGCCAGCATCTACACCCGGGCCTGGCTGGGCCTACCGGTCAAGGACACTACTGGCGGGTTCACCGCATTCCGGGCTTCCACGCTGCGGGGCATCAGCCTGGACGAGATCGCCTCGGCCGGTTACTGCTTCCAGATCGACCTGGTGTGGCGGGCCGTGCGCGCTGGCTTCCGGGTCAAGGAGGTGCCGATCGAGTTCATGGAGCGCGAGTTCGGCGCGTCGAAGATGAGCCGCAACATCATCACCGAGGCCCTGATCCGCACCACGCTGTGGGGCATCGATCATCGCGCCAGTCAGCTGCGGGGGCTGCTGCGGCGCGAGAAGCGGGGCTGACGTGCGGCGCGCTGCGTGGATTCCGCCCATCCTCGTCGTTCTCGGCATCGCGCTCATCGCTGCCGAACTGGTGGTGCTCGGCTACGTCGCAAGTCTCATCGGGCTCGTCCCGGCTCTGGGCATCACCATCGTGTTCAGCGGTGTCGGCATCTGGCTGGCCAAGCGTGAGGGGGCCAAGGCCTGGCGGGCGCTGGCCGAGGCGGTCACTCTCGGCCGGATGCCAACCGGGCAGCTGGCGGACGCGGCGCTGGTGCTCGTCGGCGGGTTGTTGCTGTTCCTGCCCGGCTACGTGAGCGACCTGCTCGGGCTGCTGTTGTTGCTGCCGCTGACCCGCAGCCTGGTCCGCAGCGCCCTGGCGTTTCTGGCGGGCAAGTGGCTGCTGTCTCGCGGTGCCGCGCCCACCACGGTCAAGGGTGAAGTGGTGCCTGACCAGACCACAGACACCACCTCGCCCCGCCAAGATCCCCCGGTGCTTGAGGGCCGGATTCTGGAGCCGTGAGGCTCTCCCCGCCGTGGGGCGCTCGCCCTGGCGGGCGAGGCCTCAGAGGTCGTCGGTGCGCAGCTTGTCGAGCTGTTCGGCGAGCAATTCTTCCAGCTCGGGGATGGAGCGGCGTTCCCGCAGCATGTCCCAGTGCGTCCGGGCCGGTTTAAGCGGCTTCTCCTCGCCCGTCACGCCGTCGGAGCGGACCGCCGGTTTGCCGCATCGGGGACACTCCCACTCGGTCGGAAGGTCGGCCTCGACCGAGAACGTGATGTCGAAATGGTGCCCCGTGGGGCAGTCGAAGCCGATGGACTGGCGCGCAGCGAACTCAATGCCCTCTTCGTCTTCGAAACTCTTGGCACCGAGACCAGCACCTCGCAGAGCCCGGTCTGCCATGACTGCCTCCTAACCTGTTATTCGAACCACATCCCTCGGGCCAGCAGCACCTCGCGCAGCGTGTCTGGCCGATCCGTGACGATCCCGTCCACTCCGACATCGATCAGCCGGTGCATCGTCTCAGGATCATCAATCGTCCAGATGTGTACCCGTTTGCCCAGTCTATGCAGTTCGTCCAACATGCGGGTGCTGAACAGCCGAATCTCGCACCCGGCGACGACGGTGCTGAGGGGCATCTGCCACACCGGGGCGGGGGAGTGGAACCGGGGGATCGTCCTGGGCGCCAGGGCCGCCACGCCGACCCCCCACGGAGAGGCAGCGGTCGCGATGGTATTGCCGGTGCGTTTGCGGAAGCGCCGCAAACGCGAGGTGGAGAAAGAGGCGACGCACACCCGGTGGGCCGCGTTGTGCCGCTGGATCGTCTGAATCAGGGGTTCTAGAGTCTCCTCGGCTTTCATGTCGATGTTGATGCGCAGTGTGGGGAAGGCGTCGAGCACGTCGTCCAGGGAGGGGATCGGCTCCGCCCCACCCACCAGGACGGCCTGCACGTCGGCCCAGGTGAGGTCCTTGACCCGGCCCGCCTCACCGCTGACCCGCGCTAGGTCGTCGTCGTGGAAGGTCACCAGGACGCCGTCGCTGGTCGCCTGGACGTCGGTCTCGATGTAGCGGTACCCCAGCTCTACGGCGTTCGCGAAGGCGTGCAGGGTGTTCTCCCGGGCGAAGTTGTCAGCCATCAGTGATCCGCCACGGTGCGCCATGGCAGCGAACGGCGGATCGAAGAACTCGTAGTCACTGGCCCTCACAGGTCAAGTATGCCGGTTTGGGTACCCGGTGGCACAATGCACGGGTGTCTACAGTGCTCTCAATTCAGTCACACGTCGCGTTCGGTCACGCCGGTAATTCCTCGGCGGTGTTCCCGATGCAACGTCTCGGTGTCGACGTCTGGCCGGTCCTGACCGTCAACTTCTCCAACAACTCCAGCTACGGCTCCATGCGCGGCCCGCTCATCGCGCCGCAGGATGTCGCCGACGTGGTGAAGGGCATCGACGAGCGCGAGGTGTTGCCGCAAGTGGACGCGGTCCTGTCCGGCTATCAGGGGGCCGCCGAGATGGGTGCGGTGATCCTGGACTCCGTTGCCCTGGTAAAGCGGCGTAACCCTCACGCGATCTACTGCGCCGACCCCGTCATGGGGGATGTGGGGCGCGGGTTCTACGCCCGTCCCGGCATCCCAGAGTTCATGCGGGACCACGTCACCCCGGCCGCCGACATCATGAGCCCCAACCTGTTCGAACTGGAGTTCCTCACCGGGCGGACGACCTCGTCCATGGCTGAGGTCGTCGCGGCGGCCCAGCAGCTGCGGGCCATGGGGCCGAGGGTGGTCCTGGTGACCTCGGTGACCGGCAATGACGTGCCCGACGACGTGCTGCGCATGATCGCGGTCAGTGACCACGGGGTGTGGCAGGTGGAGACGCCGCTGCTGCAGCGCGCCTTCACCGGGTCGGGGGACCTGACGACCGCTGTCTTCCTGGCCCACTGGCTGGCCACGAAAGACCTGGCCCACACGCTCGCGGCGACCGCCTCCATCGTCTACTCGGTCCTGGAGCAGACCACCCGGGAGGGTTCCCGCGAGCTGCGGCTGGTCGCGGCCCAGCAGAACCTGGTCGAACCCCGGTTCACCTTCTCGGCGATCCAGCTGTCCTGAACCGGCTTGCTGCCCCGGCGTCGGCGATGCCGGGGCAGCAAGCTCAGTCTTCGTGGTCCCAGAACACGCTGATCTCGGCGCCGAGCCCGCCCAGCCTGGTCGGCAGGTCCTCGTAGCCGCGGTTGATGACGTAGACGTCGCGCAGTTCCGTCTCGCCCGAGGCGGCGAGCGCGGCGAGCAGGAGGCAGACCGCCGGGCGCAGCGCGGGCGGGGTGTCGATCCGGCGTCCACGCCAGCGGGTCGGGCCCTGCACGAACAACCGGTTGACGTCATACATCTTGACGTTGGCCCCGAGGTCGTTGAGCTTCGTCAGGTGGATCGCCCGGTTGTCGTATACCCAGTCGTAGATGATCGACACCCCCTCGGCACAGGCCCCGATCACCGCGAAGAAGGGCAGGTTGTCGATGTTCAGCCCGGGGAAGGGCATGGGGTGGATCTTGTCCTGGGGGGCGTGCAACTCGCTCGGGATCACCTTGATATCGACCAGTCTGGTGAGCCCGTTGCGGCTGGTGTACTCCTCGGACAGCTCGACCTCCTGGCCCATGTCGGCCAGCACCGCGAGTTCCACTTCGAGGAACTCGATGGGGCAGCGCCGCACGGTGATCTCGCTCTTGGTGACGATGCCCGCGGTGAGCAGGCTCATCGCCTCGATCGGGTCCTCCGAGATGTGGTACTCGACGTCGACGTCGATGTCCCGGAGCCCGTGCACGGTCACGGTCGTGGTGCCGATGCCCTCGATGCCGACGCCGAGGGCGCGCAGGAAGAAGCAGAGGTCTTGGACCATGTAGTTGCCGCTGGCGTTGCGCAAGACGCTGACCCCCGGGGTCCTGGCGGCCGCCATCAGGGCGTTTTCGGTGACGGTGTCGCCGCGCTCGATCAGGGTGACGGCGCGGCGGGAGGCCGCCGGGTGTTTGCTGCACTGGTAGGCGCCGTCCCTGGCCTCGACCCCAAGGCCGAACCGGCGCAGCGCGTTGAGGTGCGGGTGCACCGTGCGCTGACCGAGGTCGCAGCCGCCGGCGTAGGGCAGCGCGAAGGTATCGAACTCGTGCATCAGCGGGCCCAGGAACATCAGGATGCTGCGGGTGCGCACGGCCGCCGCATGGTCGAGCGTGGACAGGTCGAGCGTCCCGGGACGCCGGATCTCCAGGTCCTCGTCGTCGCGCAGCCAGGTGACCTCGACGCCGATGCTGCGCAGCACCTCGATCAGCCGGTCGACCTCCTCGATCCGGGCGATGCCGCGCAGCACGGTCCGGCCGCGGTTGAGCAGGCTCGCGCACAGCAGCGCCACGGCGGCGTTCTTGGACGAGCGCACGGTGATCTCTCCGCTCAACCGCTTGCCGCCCTGAATCCGGAAGTGGCTCTTGCCCGATCCCGCCGCCTGGATCAGCGGGGCGTCCAGGGCGGTCGCCAACCGGTTGATCATGCCGATCGAGAGGTTCTGGGCGCCGTCCTCGATGCGGTGCACCGAACTCTGGGAGGTACCGAGCGCCTCAGCGAGCTGCTGTTGCGTCCAGCCCCGCCTCGTGCGGGCCTCCCTGACCATGTGTCCGATGCTCTGCGGTGTCGCGATCATTGCGTCAGCCTATCTCATAAACGAGATAGACCCGAGGCGTTAGAGTGTCCCCCA
>JAUMWV010000013.1 GCA_030529455.1 Propionibacteriaceae bacterium
TCACCCTTCACCGACACCACAACAGGATTCCTCGCCGCCGGATGCTCAAGCTCAACAAACCACACCAACGACAAAGCCACCACAACCGGAAAAACCACCACAAACAAATAAACATGAGGCGTCAACCAAGCCGACGCTGACCTCTTCCCAGTCACCCCCCGGCCGTAACCCCACACCCATCACGCGAGTACTCCCTTGAGCCGCCAACTCTGACCAAGCACCTCGCGAGCAAACGACAGGACTCCGGCTCGACATACCTTCTCAAGCACGCCCGGGCGCCCCTGCGAGGGGTTCTTTGCCTCGGCTGCTTGCATCCCGAGGACTCTCATCGTGATGTCTGGCTCTAGGTCAAGCTGGTTCAGAAGAAAATCGTCGAGACTCTGCGCTTCAAGGCCGAGCAAGTCCAAGGCCTCTGAAGGGAAGTCCTTTAGATTGTTGGTAACGATCACATCTGCTCGCCCCCGAACTGCTGCCTCAACTACATGCAAGTCATGAGGGTCGGGCAGCCTGACATTGAGGCGGATGGCATCGAATTGGTCTGCGCACGCGTTGGGAAACGCAGCCCGCATCTGGCTGATACGGTGTTCGGCCTTGCCTCCTGCCAGTTCTGGGTGAACACGCTCTATAGCGTATTGAACCTCACCGAGGATCCGCTCACTCCACACCAACCGAAACAGCTCAGCCTCCGCGAGGCGTAGCAATGTGCCTGCTGCAACTAATCGGCACGAGGACGCAGGCGTCCAAAAGCGCGGCGAAGCGAGCCGCCCTACTGTGTCGCTTTCCGCCGGGCAGCTTTCAAGGCTTCGGCATAGGATTCGGCGTCCGCGTCGTAGAGGCCGGTAGCGACCGCCTCGCGGGTGAGGCCGTCCAGGATCGCGCGACGCTCGACCCGGGAGCGGCGCCGGTATTCGAGCAGGTCTTGGAGGCGAACCCGGCGATGACGCCCGCCGGTCGTCCGGTCGTAGGGGAGTTCCCCCTTCTCAAGCAGCTTGACCAGAGTGGGTCGGCTGATCCCAAGGAAGTCGGCCGCTTGCTGGGTCGTGAGCCGCTGCTCAGTCGGCACCAGCGTAATGGCTCGGCCTTCTCGCATCGCGGCAACAACATCGACCAGGACGCGGTATGCCTCGATCGGCAAGGGCACGACCTGGCCGTCCGGCCCCAGCAGAGCCGTCGGCTCAGAGACCTGGTCGAGAAACCTCGAGAGGTCGTTCATCGCCTCAAAATGCTCGGGGGGAAGGATCGTGCGGGGCTCAAGCGTCGATGCGGCCATGACCGCAGTATATCAAAAACGAAATATTCGAAACCCTCGACCGCGATGTCGCTGGCCGGGCCGCTAGACGCGGACTGCGCACCTCGCCCACGCCGGACGGTCATACCGAGCTGACAGAGGGCGACCGGAGCCACCCAACGCGGGCCGTACACGTCGCCCACGCCAGGCGGCCGCACCCGACCTCTCAGGCAACGACCGGAACGACCAGACCGGAGACGGACACCTTACCCACCCACGAAGGCTGCACCGACCTCTCCGACAGTGACCAGGGCCGCCAGATCTGGCCTGTGGCAGCTCCCCCATGCCCGAAACGACCGGGGAGAAGAAAACCTAAGAACCTCACAGCGGCGAGTTCCCCCTTCTCAGCGCGATTCCCGCGCACGACTGCCCACCCGGGCACCCCATTAGCTGAGAAAAGCATTTGAGATCCTCAGGAATCTGTTGCATTCTTAAGGTATGCCGGATCGGGGAGCTGGCCTCCCTGTTGAACCGTTCGACCTGGGAGCACTGTTGAAGAAGCGTCTCGCCCGCGCGACCGCCGCCATCGTGGCGATCCTGACCGTCGTCAGCGCGATCACGCTCACCACTTGGCACAAGACCGTCACGCTGACCGTGGACGGCGAGACCCGCCAGGTCTCCGGCCTCGCGTGGACCGTCGGGGACGCGCTGCAGGCGGGCGGGGTCGCGGTCGGCGAACACGACTTCGTCACCCCATCAGTGGATCAGGCCGTCGCCGAGGGCAGTTCGATCGACGTGCGGGTCGCGCGTCCGCTCGAAGTGAGCGTCGACGGCAAGACCACCACGCACTGGACCACCGAGACCACCCTGGCCGCCGCGCTGCGACAGCTCAACATCCCGGTCGGCGACGACGACCGGCTCTCCGAAGCCACGTCCCGCGCCCTCGGACGCGAGGGCCTCACCCTGAGCATCACCACCGCCAAACCGGTCAAACTGGTCGTCGCGGGCCAGACCAAGGAGGTCTCCAGCGCGGCCCCGACCGTCGCCGACCTGCTGCACGACGAGAAACTGACCCTCGGCCAGCACGACCGGCTCAGCCCGAGCGCCGACACCGCGCTCACCCCCGACCTGACCGTCTCCCTCGACCGGGTGAGCGTCGAAGAAACCACCCGCACCGAGGAGATCCCGTTCACCACCACTAAAGAGGACGACGCAAGCCTCGACAAGGGTCACACCAAGACCGTCACCAAGGGAGTGAAGGGCACCAAGACTATCGTCGAAAAGAAGATCACCGTCAACGGAACCCTGGAATCCACCGAAGTGGTCAGCACGACGGTCACGAAGGAACCAGTGAACGCCGTTGTCAAGGTCGGGACGAGAGCGCCCCAGACCCCCGACCGCAGCACCGGCCCCGACCGGACCAGCAACCCAGACAGGGCCAAGGGTGCCGGGATCAACCTCGCCAACGCCGCCATGTGGGACCGCATCGCCAAATGCGAATCCGGCGGCCGGTGGAACATCAACACCGGCAACGGCTACTACGGCGGCCTCCAGTTCAACCGCCAGACCTGGCTCAGCGTCGGCGGGGCCGACTTCGCCCCACGCGCCGACCTCGCCAGCCGAGAGGAGCAGATCACCGTAGCCAACCGGCTATACGCCAAACGCGGCCTCCAGCCCTGGGGCTGCCGCCACGCCGCCTAACTCAACGAAGACCTTCCCCGACGGACAGAGCCCCCACGAGCACTTCCCCCATATCCCCCAACGCCGTGGGGGCTCTGTCTCCTTTATCTCACCAGCCGACCCCACCCGAAATGGGACGCCAACGCAACGCACCCGCCAGGCCTACTCGGCAGGACCAGCGGGTGCGACAAGCTGAGAGGACCCTAGTTCGGCAGCCTCATGAGCATGATGACGTGCTTGTAATCGGGCAGCGGGTCGCCGTCTAGCGAGGCGAGGCCCGCGATGAGGCACGGCTTGCCCGGCAGCGTGAACGAGAAGTGCGCGTAGGGCGCGTCCAGGGCGCTCAGCGCGTCGACGAGGTAGTGCGGGTTGTAACCGGCGGCGGTGATGCTCATCTCGTCGCCGACCGATTCGACCTCGGCGCTGATGGCCTCGGACGCCTGGGCCTGGTCTCCGGTCGCGGCCTCCAGCGACACCTGGTCCTCGCCGATCGTCATGCGCAGCGGCGTGTTGCGTTCGGCCACCAGCGCGACGCGCTTGACCGCGGCCAGCAGCTCGTCCCGGTTCACCCGGACCGTCACGGTCGCGTCCACCTCCATGAGGTGACGCACCTTCGGGAAGGCCCCATCGAGCAGGCGGGTCACCGTCTGGCGCGCGCCGGAGGGGCCCTCGCCCACGAAACCGACCAGGCCGTCGCCGTTCTCGGAATCGGCCAGGCTGATGGTCACCTGCTCGCCCGAGGTCAGCGATTTCGCGGTCTCGGCCAGCACCCGGCCCGGCACCAGGGCCGCCGTCTCCACCGACGGGCTCGACGGGTTCCAGGTGATCTCCTTGAGCGCCATCCGGTACCGGTCGGTGGCCAGCATCGACAGCTTGTCGCCGTTGATCTCGACCCTAACGCCGGTGAACACCGGCAGCAGCTCGTCGCGTCCGGCGGCCACGACCACCTGGGCGACCGCCCGCTCGAACGCGGACGCCTCGACCGAACCCGTAGCCAGCGGCATATCGGGCAGCTCGGGGTAGTCCTCGACCGGGAGCGTCTGCAGCGTGAACCGGGCCGACCCACACACCAGCTCGACCTTGTTCACATCGGCGGTCAGCTCGACCGGCCGGTTCGGCAGCGACCGCGCGATCTCGGCGAGCAGGCGTCCCGACACCAGGGCCTTGCCCTCGTCCGACACCTCAGCACCGACCGACACCTTCGCGGCGGTCGTATTGTCGAAGCTCGAAAGGGTCACCTGGTCACCTGAGGCGTCCAACATCAGACCCGTCAGGATCGGCAGGCTCGGCCGACTCGGCAGGCTGCGTGCCGCCCAGGCCACGGCCTCAGCCAAGGTGTCGCGTTCCAAGCGAATTCTCACGGTCATCCCCTTCGATCAAGAGCTGCTCGCATCATATCCGACAGCTAGCGGCCACTGGCGAGCCTCAAGGAGCGCTCGACCCTTTCGGGCCGCCACCCCAGACGGCCCAGCCACAGCGGCACCCCTTGCCCGTTTCCCACCCGCAGGCCGGTCAGTCGGTGGCGATCGCGGCGAGGATGTCCAGCCGGGACGCCCGGCGCGCGGGCCACACCGCCGCCAGCATCCCGACCACCGCGGTCAGTCCGAGGAAGACCCCGATCTGGAGCCAAGGGATACCGAGGTGGCTCAGCCCGTCGGCGGACGCGGCCTGGCGAATCACCACCCCGTAGAGCAGACCCAGCGCCACCCCGAGGACGCAGCCGAGCAGCGAGACCATGACCGCCTCCAGCGTGATGATCCGGCGCAGCTGCGGCCGGGTCAGCCCGATGGCCCGCAACAGCCCGATCTCGCGGGTGCGTTCGATCACCGCCAGCACCAGCGTGTTGACGACGCCGAGCACCGCGATCACCAGCGCCAGCCCGAGCAGCCCATACAGCAGACCGAGCGCCGTCGACAGCTGCGCCACCTGGGCCTCCTCCCACTCGGCCTGGTTCGTCACCAGCAGCATCGGGTCGTCCTCGCTCAGGCGCTCCAGGCCCGCCCGGACCGCCGCCGGGTCCGCGTCCGGGGCGAGGTTGATGCTCACGATGAGGTCGCTGTCGAGCGGGGTGACCGCCGTGAAGGTCGCGGGGCTGACGATGAGCCCGCCCAGCCTCACCCCGTCGGGGTTGTCGAAGACGCCGACCACGCGCAACGTCGTGGCCGGGCCGCCGCCCGAAGCCACCTCGACCGACGAGCCGATCCGCCAGCCGGTCTGCTGGGACCGGTGCTCGCTGACGATCACCTCTCCGTCCCCGGTGGGGAACCTGCCCTCCACCACGGTTTGGGCGACCACCCGGTCGAAGGACGCCTCGGCCAGCCCGACCAGCAGCAGGGGGGAGCGGCCCGGCTCACTGAGCTGCACCGGGGTCGCCTTCATCCGATGCACCTCCGCCACGCCCGGCAGGCCTGCCGCCTCGTCCCCGACCTTCGCCCCGAAGGGACGCCCCGACGCGCTCGACACCTGCAAATCACCACGCAGGCCACCCTTGACGCTGGCCCGCAGCGTGGTCTCAGCCGAGGCGCCCAGCACCGCGACCGTCGTCACCAGGGCCAGCCCGATCATGATCGCCGAGGCCGTCGCCGCCAGCCGCCGCGGCTGGCGCACCACGTTGCGGGTGGCCAGGCGGCCCAGCTCGCCGTGCGTCCGCGCGAATAGCGCACCCAGCCCGGCCACGACGGGACGCCCGAGCAGCGGGGCGGCCAGCACCGCACCGACCAGCGTCACCACCGCACCCACGCCGATGAACCACCACGGCGCGACCCCACCGAACCCGCCGAACAGCAGGGCCCCGGCCCCGATCAGGGACGCCGCCAGCCCCGCCCAGCCGATCCGGTCCCGCCCAGCCCCCTCGTCGGCGAGCGCCCCCGACATCGCCGCGACCGGCGGTGTGCGCGACGCCCTGCCCGCTGGCGCCAGCGCCGCGACGACCGTCACCACCACCCCGACCCCGTAGCTGGCGAACACCGCCGCCGGGGTCAGCACCGGGGCGATGCTGCCCAGCTGAAAACCGAGAGCCGCGAACACCAGCCGGATCAGCCACGCCAGGCCGAGCCCACCGAACAGGCCCGCCGTGGCGGCGACGGTGCCGATGACCCCCGCCTCGGCCAGCACGCTGAGCCGCACCTGCTGCTGCTTGGCGCCGATGGCCCGCAGCAGCGCCAGCTCCCGGGCCCGCTGCGCGACGATCACGTTGAAGGTGTTGACGATCAGGAAGGACGCCACGAGCGCCGCGATCCCGGCGAAGACCAGCAGAAAGGTGCTGAGGAAGCCGAGGGAGGCGTTGATCCGCGCACCCACCGCCTCGGCGGCCGCCCGGGCCGAGGCCGCCTCGAAACCCTCGGGCAGCACCTCCTGGACCCGGTCGGCCAGCACGTCCGCGTCCACACCGGGCCTGGCCACGACCCAGGCCGAGAGGTAGGCGTCCTTACCGTCGAGGAACAGGCGTTGCATCTCGGCGGTGGTGAGGAACACATAGGTGGACCCCACCGACCCCGAGTCGCCCCATTCCGCCGTCCCGACCACGGTCTTGGTGATGCGGCCCTTCGGGGTCTCGAACTCCATCTCCGAGCCCACCTCGTGCCCCGAGGCGGCCAGCGTCGCCGGGTCGACGACCGCCTCCTGCGGGGACTCGGGGGCCCGGCCCGAGCGCGGCACGATCCCGCGTCCGCCATCCGCCCCGGGGGCGAGGAACCAGTTGGACGCGATCGCGGACGCACCCGGCGAACCGATGACCCGGCCCTCCCGGTTGACGGGGAACACGTTGAACGCGGTGACGACCCCCGTCACCGAGTCGACCCCGGGGACCCCGCCGACCGCCGACAGATTGACCGGGACGAGCCGGGCCTCACCGCCCGCCGGGGGATCACCGTCGCCGTAGGTGCCCTCGACCGCGACGTTGACGTCGGCGAGGGTGCCCTTGGTGAGGTTCGTGAAGGCCGCCCCGAGCAGGTTGGTGAACACCAGCGAACCGGACACGAACGCGACCGCGAGCGTGATCGCGATGGTGCTGAGCCCGAACCGCAGCTTGTGTCCGAGGAGGGAACGCCACGCAGCCAGCCACATGGTCGCCCCGTCACTCCTCGGCGGCCCGGCGGGGCCGGGGCGCCTCGTCGGGGACCCGCCGCCCGTCCACCCCGGCGCCGTACAGCTCGCCCATGAGGTCCAGCAGCCCGGCCCGGTCGCGGCCGTAGGCGTCGGCGACGATCCGGCCGTCGGCCAGGAAGATCGCCCGGTCGGCGTAGCTGGCGGCGAGGGGGTCGTGGGTGACCATGACGATGGTCTGCCCCAGCTCGTCGGCGCTGCTGCGCAGGAAGCCGAGCACCTCGGCCCCCGAGCGGGAATCCAGGTTGCCGGTCGGTTCGTCGGCGAAGACGATGTCGGGCCTGGTGACCAGGGCCCGGGCGCAGGCGACGCGCTGCTGCTGCCCGCCGGAGAGCTGGTGGGGCCGGTGGGTGAGCCGCTCGCCCAGGCCGACCGCGGACACGATCTGGTCGAACCAGCCCTCCTCCACCCGGCGTCCCGCGATCGCGAGCGGCAGGACGATGTTCTCCCGCGCGCTCAGCGTCGGGACGAGGTTGAACGCCTGGAACACGAACCCGACCCGGTCGCGGCGCAGCTCGGTGAGGTCGTTGTCGCCCAGGGCGAAGATGTCGTCCTCGCCGAGGAAGACCGTGCCAGAGGTGGGGGCGTCCAACCCAGCCATCAGGTGCATGAGGGTCGACTTGCCCGACCCGGACGGGCCCATCACCGCCGTAAACTCGCCCGCACGGATCTGCAGGTCGACCGCGTCCAAGGCGACGACCTGGGCGGGCGGGCGCCCGTACACCTTCGTGAGCTGGCTGGCGCGCGCAACGATGGGCATGACCCCAACTGTAGGACGTGTTCGCGACCGCTCAACGGGTCGCGACGACCGGGCCGGGAACCGGACACCGCCAGGCGCCCAGGCTCAGCCGTGGTAGACGGCCTCGCTCAGCCGCAACAGGTGGTCGCGGACCGCCCGGGCACGCCCCGAGCCGATGCCGTCGAGCTGTTGCAGGTCAGAGACCGAGGCCCCGAACAGCCCCTGGAGCCCACCGAACGCCACGATGAGTTTCTCGGCCAGCGCGTGCGGCAGCCGCGGCACCCCGCCCAGCACCCGGTACCCGTGGGCCGACAAGCGGTAATCCGGCTGCGCCGAACCGCTCAGCCCCAGCGCCCTCGCCGTCGCCGCGACGTCCAGCAGCTCGGCGTCGGCCAGATCCCCCAGCCGCTCGAACCGCAGGCAGCCACCCTCGGGGGCGTAGTCGGCCGACAGCAGGCCCGGCAGGTCTTCGATGCCCTGGTTCAGCTCGGTGAGCTGCAACGCCAGCAGCCGCCCGTCCACGCCGAGGGCCAGCACGTAGCCACGGACCTCCTCGGTCAGGCGGCGGATCAGCTCGACCCGGCGCACCACCGCGGCCAGGTCGCGCAGGCTCACCTGGTCCCTCACCTCGAGGGCCGTCAGGGTGGTCAGGACCGCGTCCAGCCGCTCCCGGTAGCGCGACAGCGTCGCCAACGCTTGGTTGGCGCGCTGCAGGATCTGCTGCGGCGGGTCGACCGAGTGGCGGCGTCCGCCGATGAACAGCGAGATCGCCGACATGGACGCCGAAACCGTGATGACCGGGATCCCAGACACCTTCGCCAGCTGGTCGGCGCTGCGGTGCCGGGTGCCGGTCTCCTCGGTCGGCACCGGGTCGGAGACCACGTGGACGCCCGCGGCGAGGATCGTGGACAGGTCGTTGCTGAGCACGATCGCGCCATCCATCTTCGCCAACTCGCGGAGCCGGGTCGGGGTGAACTCGACGTTCAGCGGGAACCCGCCAGAACACGACGCCTGCACGATCCGGTTAGTGCCGAGGATCACCAGCGCCCCGGTGCGGCCAGCCAGGATGCGCTCCAGGCCCAGCCGGAGCGGAGTTCCCGGTGCGACCAGCGCGACGTAACGCAGCAGCCGCTGCTCCTCGGACTCCATGGCGACAATCCTAAGGCCCACCGGCCCGCAGGTCGCCGCCGCGACCCGCCGAACCGGCGCCGGGGTGGGCGAGCGGCGGGTAGACTCGCCCGATGTGCCACGCCTGAACGACACCCAGCTCACCGCCGTCTCCCAGCTCATGCGGACCCCGGGGGTCATCGGCGAGCTCGGCCGCCGGTTCAGCGCCGCCGGGCACGAGTTGTACCTGGTCGGCGGCAGCGTCCGGGACGCCCTGCTGGGCGCCCTTGGCCACGACCTCGACTTCACCACCTCGGCCCGGCCCGAGGCCACCGAGAAGATCCTGCGGGCCTTCACCCCCGCAGTGTGGGATATCGGCAAGGAGTTCGGCACCATCGGCGCGCGCCACACCAGCGACGACTCCGACTGGGTGATCGAGGTCACGACGTTCCGCGCCGACACCTACGCCCAGGCCACCCGCAAACCCGACGTCGCCTACGGCGACCGCATCGAAGACGACCTCGTCCGGCGTGACTTCACGGTGAACGCCATGGCGGTCAACGTCGTCACCGGCGAGTTCGTCGACCCCTACGGCGGGCTGGACGACCTGGCCCACGGCGTGATCCGCACCCCAGCAACGGCCGAACAGTCCTTCAGCGACGACCCGCTGCGCATGATGCGGGCGGCCAGGTTCGCGTCCCGGCTGGGTTTCACCGTCGCCGAGGACGTGCGCCGGGCGATGAGCGACATGGCCGAACGCATCGAGATCGTCTCGGTCGAGCGGATCGCGGCCGAACTGAATGGGCTACTGCTCAGCGACTCCCCCCGCGCCGGGCTCGACCTGCTCGTCACGACCGGCATCGCCGACCGCGTCCTGCCCGAGCTGTCGGCGCTGCGCCGCGAAACCGACGAACACGGACGCCACAAGGACGTCTACGTCCACTCTTTGACGGTGCTGGACCAGGCGATCGCACTGGAGAAAGCCCGCGGCCACGCCCCCGACCTGGTCAACCGGTTGGCGGCGCTGCTGCACGACATCGGCAAACCCGCGACCAAACGCTTCGAAGGGTCGAAAGTGACCTTCCACCACCACGATGTCGTCGGCGCGAAGCTGGCGAAGAAGCGGCTGCGGGCCCTCAACTATCCGAGCGCCGTCATCGCGTCGGTGTGCAAGCTGATCGAGTTGCACCTGCGGTTCCACGGCTACGGCGACGGCCAGTGGACGGATTCGGCGGTGCGCCGCTACGTCCGCGACGCCGGGGACGAGCTGGAACGGCTACACATCCTCACCCGCGCCGACTGCACCACCCGCAACGCCCGCAAGGCGGCCCGCCTGCAAACCACCTACGAGCAGCTGGAATGGCGCATCGACATGCTGGCCGAGCAGGAGGAGTTGGACGCCATGCGTCCCGACCTCGACGGCAATCAGATCATGGAGATCCTCGGGATCGGTCCCGGCCGCGAGGTCGGCCAGGCTTACAAGTACCTGCTGGAACTGCGCATGGAGCACGGCCCGCTCGGGACCGACCGGGCGACGGCCGAACTCCGGGCGTGGTGGGCGTCCCGCACCGGCTGACGGGCGGCTTGGCCCCTGACTACGGGACGCGAGCGCCGGGGTGCCCGTTTCGCCAGGTCAACCCCGTACCATGGGGACGGTGAAGAGGACTCGGACGATCTGGGCTGCGCTGTGCCTGGCGTTCGGCGTCCTGTCGGTGCTGCCGCCGGCCTCGGCCCACGCCGTAGACGACTACCCCGTGGTGGTCAAGGTGACCTCGGTCACACCCACCCAGCTCCAGGCCGGGCAGGCCGCGACCGTCGAGGTCAGCGGCACCCTGACGAATACTTCCAGCTTCCCGCTGACCTGGGTGACGGCCGAACTGTGGCGTGACCCGACCCCGGCGACGACCCCGGAGCGGCTGACCGAACTGACGGCCGCCGACCCCGGCGACGTTCCAGGGTCGAGGCTGCGCGACGAGGCCGGCGGCACCATGGTGACGGTCCGCCGGGGCGAACCCCTGAACCCCGGGGCGAGCGAGGCATTCACGCTGCGGGCCACTACCGAACAGCTGGGCTTCACCGCCGCTGGGGTGTACAGCCTCGGGGTGCACGTGCGGGCACTGCCCCCGGCCGGGCCGGTCGCGACGGTCGGCATCGACCGCTGGGTGATGCCGCTCGCCCCGGCCGAGGTTGCCTACGCGGCAGTGACGCTGCTCACCAGCAAGCCGAGCATGACCGCGATCGGGGAGTTCACCGACGGCCACCTCGCAGCCGAACTGACCGGGAGGCTCGACCGGCTGCTCCAGTTCGCCGAGCGCCCGGGAGCGACCTTCGCCATCGACCCTGGGCTCGTCGACGAGGTGCGGGCGCTGACCGCGAACCATGTCGTCAACGGGAAACCCGCCGGGCCGGTCCCGGCGGCGTCGGCGTGGCTGTCCCGGCTGACGGCCCTGATCCGGCGCGGCCACGGGTTCCGGCTTCCCTACGCCAACCCCAACCTGAGGGAGGGGTTCATCTTCGACAACCCGGAGGCGGTGGCACGGGTGCTGGTGCGGACGCAGGAAGCCGCCGCGGCGAGCGGCAACCCCGCGTCCGCTCTCCCGCTGGCCGTGCTCGGCGGGTCAGGAGAGTTCGCGGCCTCGCTCAGCCCGTCGGCGGTGGTGATCTCTCCGTCGTGCACGGGGCACACCGGGGAACTCGTCGGGGCCACCCCACTCCCGCTCGCGACGCTGCGCCCCCTGTCGTTCATCCCGGACCGGGTGCGCCAGCACGTCCGTGCCGAGGAGGTCGTCGGGGCGTTGTCGGGGCGTCCGATGGTGCGGATCGTCTCCTCCGAGGCGGACGTGGCTGGGGTGACGGCGCTGGGCGCCGAGGGACGCACGCTTACCCCGCTCACCGACCTGCCCCGGACCCCGGACGGCGCCTGCGACGCGACGACCCCCACCGTGACCGACAAGGACCTCGCCGACAGACTGCGGACCTGGATCGGCGCGATCCCGTTCGCCCTGGAACTGTCCGGACCCGATTTCGAGGCTCGGGTGGCGCGGATCAGCGCCAACGCGATGTCGCAGAACCTGTCCGCCGCCGAGGCCCTCGCCTATCTAGGCGACGCGGCCCGGTTCCTGCCCGACGAGAACCAGCTGCTGCTGCGCAGCCAGCCCAGCGTTGTCATGGCGGCCCGGGACAACCAGTTCCCGCTCAGCGTGTCGAACCGGTCAGCGTCCCCCGTGCGGGTGAAGGTGACCTTCACCAGTTCGAACCCGCAGCGCGTCCGTGTGGCCGACACCCAGGTGGTCGAGTTGTCGGCTGGCGAGACAACCAGCATCAACGCTGAGGTGCACGCGACGAGCAACGGGGTCGTCGACGTGACCGCCCAGCTGAGCACCGAGTCGGGACGCCGCCTCGGCGACACTCAGAGCATCGAGATCGTCTCTACCGAGGCGGGCCTGATCGGCTGGGTCATCATCGTGGCCTCGGCCGTGCTGGTGATCGGTGGCACGGTGTGGCGGATACGGGCCGTGCAACGCGAGGCCGCGGCGAAGGGAGTCCCGAGTGAAAGCTGAAGTCTCAACGACGAACCGGCTGGTACGGGCCGTCGCGGTCATGGGATCGGGGACGCTCATCAGCCGGGTGCTGGGGCTGGTGCGGCTGGCGCTGATCCTGGCGATCCTGGGATCGAGCACCCGCCAGGGGGAAATCTTCTGGTTCGCCAACCTGATCCCGAACACCCTGCTGCTGTTCCTGGCCGGGGGCGTGCTGAATACGGTGCTGGTCCCGCAGATCGTCCGCGCGATCAAACACGACTCAGATGGCGGCGAGGCCTACGTCAACCGCATCCTGACGGCCTTCACCGCCGCCATCGGGGCGGTGACCGTGCTGTTGTGCGTCGCCTCCCCCGTGCTGCTGTACATCTACGTGTCGGACGCCTGGCGAACAGCCGCCCTGGCCGAGCACTACTCCGGCATGGTGCTGCTCACCTACCTGTGCGTGCCACAGTTGTTCTTCTACGGCGTGTTCTTCCTACTCAGCCAGGTGTTGAACGCCCGCGACCAGTTCACCCCCGGCATGTGGGCGCCGATCGTCAACAACATCATCTCGATCGCGGTCTTCGCCCTGTACTTCCTGGTCTGGGGGATCGGCGACCCGTCGCTGCCGTTCACCACGAGCCAGGTGCTGCTGCTCGGCATCGGGTCGACGCTCGGCATCGTCGCCCAGTTCCTCGTCCTGCTGCCGTACATGCGGCACACCGGGTTCCGGTTCCGCCCCCGGTTCGACCTGCGCGGGGCCGGGCTGGGCAAGACGGCCCACCTGGCGAAGTGGACGATCTACTACGTGGTGGTCAGCCAGCTGACGCTGATCGTGGTGCAGCGGCTCGCCAGCTCGGCCACGCCGGGCGGACGCGGCGCGGGCATGACGGTCTACAGCAGCGCCGAAATGCTGTGGCTGCTGCCGCATTCGCTCATCACGGTGTCGCTGGCGACGGCGATGCTGTCCAGCGCGTCCCGGCTGGCCGCCGAACGGGACCTGGCCGGAGTGGCAGCCGAAACCGTCAAGACGATCAAGTTCGCGGTGCTGGCGCTGGTTCCGGCCTCGGTGCTGCTGGCGGCCTTCGCCCACCCGGTGGCGCGGGTGCTGCTGGGCCACGGGTCGGGCGCGCAGGGCGCGGCCTACATCGGCACGACGCTGGTGGCGTTCGCGGTGGGGCTGGTGCCCTACACCATCCAGTTCGTGTGCAACCGCGCCTACTACGCGCTGGAAGACACCCGGGGGGCGTTCTACCTGCAGCTGTTCATCGCGGTGCTCAACGCGGTCTTCGCGGTCGTGCTGGTGCTGCCGTTCGGCAACCCGGAATGGGTGGCCCCGGCCCTGGCCGCGTCGGTATCGCTGGCCTATGGCATCGGGGTCGTGGTGACGCTGCGGGCGCTGCGGCGGAAACTGCCGTCGCTGCAGGTCCACGAGATCGTGCGCTTCGTCACCCGGCTGTCGGCCTTCAGCGTCCCCTCCGGCGTGCTGGCGTGGCTGGTCTCGTCGTGGATCATCGGCGCGGTGGGCGGCCTCGGCGGGGACCTGCTCGGCGGGCTGGTCGGCGGCGTGGTGTTCCTGGCCGGGTTTGCCGGGGGCGCCCGGCTGTTCCACGTCCGGGAGCTGACCGACGCGGTGGCGACCGTGCTGCGGCGCAAACCGGGCGGCGCCCCGGCCGAGCCCCCGGCGCCGGTTTCCGGGCCCACCCCCGAGCCGGTGGCCGAGCAGCCCCCCGCCGTGGCGGACGAGGTGGCAGACACGCTGAACAGACCCCCCGCGATGGCCCACAACAGCGATACAGTTTCGCCAATCGTGGAATCAGGACAGTTGCTGAGCCACCGCTACAGCTTGCGCGACCGGCTGCTCCGGCGGGGTGATACCGAGACCTGGCTGGCCTTCGACCAGGTGCTGTCGAGGCTGGTGCTGGTCCACTTGTTGCCGACCACGAACGTCCGGCTGACCGAGGTGCTGGACGCGGCCCGCAAGGGCGCCGTCGCCACCGAGTCCCGCTTCCTACGAGTGCTGGACGCCGTCGAATGCGACGACCCGGAGCTCCCGATCGGCGGCTACGTGGTGTGCGAGTACACCCCCGGCCAGAACCTAGAGGAGCTGCTGCAGAATGGGCCGCTGACCCCAGCCGAGGCCGCCTGGATCGTCCGCGAGGTGGCGGACGCGATGGCGAGCATGCACGCCCAGGGCCTGTTCCACGAGCGGTTGAGCCCGGACACGGTGCTCATCACCGCGTCTGGCAACGTCAAGATCGTGGGCTTCGGGGTCGAGGCGGCACTGGAGCCCACCGGCGGGGAGCAGGCGTCCTGGACGCAGCGGGAGATGACCGACGTCAGGGCGCTCGGCAAGCTGCTGTACGCCGCGCTGGTGCATCGCTGGCCGGGCGGGGAGGCCTGGGGCATGCACGCCGCGCCGCGGGACACCGACGGTCAGTACCTGACTCCGCGGCAGGTCCGCCAGGGGGTCTCCCCGGTGCTCGATTCGATCTGCGACCGGATCTTGTCCGAACTGCCCCGCGACGGCGAGCCCCCGCTGGAGAGCGCATCCGACATCGTCTTCGCGCTGAATAGCGTGCTCGGCATGACCGACGCCTCCACCGACCTGGAGAACCGGCTGCGCTACCCGACGGTGCGCGGCGCCGGGCGTCCGGGTGAGGCCCGCGACGGCGACGCGACCACCGAATTGCCGAAGGTGGCCTCCTCCGAGACCGACGAGCCCGACCTGCCGCCCGTGCCGCTGACGATCCAGCCGCCGCGGATCGCGGTGTCGGCGACGCCGCTGGAGAGACCGCGCCGCCGCTGGCTGACGATCCTGGTCAGCCTGGTCGGGGCGACCCTGCTGGTCTCGCTCGGGATAATCGCTGTGCAGAACGCCACCCGCGGGTCAGCCCAGCCCGCCCAGGGCATCACCCCGGACACCCCGCCGGTCGGCCGGGCCATCACCGCGGGCAAGGATTTCGACCCGTTCGGTGGGGACGGGGAGAACCCGAAACTGGTGCCGCTGGCCTTCGACGGCAAGAACGAGACCGCGTGGACGACCGAGCGGTACCGCAAGTCGGCCGACTTCGGCGGCCTCAAGCCGGGGGTCGGGATCGTCCTGGACCTCGGGGAGCCGAAGCTCGTCCGGGTGGTCCGAGTGAACCTCGGCGGGCAGCCGACCTCGCTGGAGGTCAGGGTCATCGGTGGGGACGCCCCGGGCGAGGCCCTCGACGACTGGCAGGTGGTGGGTTCGGCCTCCGACCTGGGGGAGACCGCCGACATCAGCGTCCAGCCCACGACGACCCGCTACGTCCTGGTCTGGCTGACCAAGGTGCCCGCCAGCGGCGACCGGTTCCAGGGCCGCATCAACGAGGTGCAGGTGCTGGGCTGAGCGGCCGCTGACTAGGGGTTAGGACCCCACCGGCCGGGTCTCTGGCGCCCGCCACCAGCCGAGCGCCGAGGCGGCCAGCAGCGTCCCGGAGACCGCGAAGGCCCACCCGAAGCCGTAGTGGTCGGCCAGCAGGCCCGCCAGCAGCGGGCCGATGATGGCCCCCAGGTCGGCGGCCATCTGGAAGGTGGCCAGCGCGCCACCGCCGGAGCGGTCGTTGCCGATGATGTCGGCGAGCGCGGCCTGCTGGGCCGGGCCCATGACCCCGACCCCGAACCCGGCGAGCAGCGACCAGCCCAACACCACCCACTGAGACCCGGACCAGCCGGTGAGTGCCGTGGCCAGGCCGCAGATCACCAGACCGGTTAGCACGAGCGGCTTGCGTCCCCTGAGGTCGGAGAAGCGCCCGGACCGGGTCACGGCGATGCCGTTCCCGGCGGCGAAGGCGGCCATCGCGGCCCCGGCCACCCAGGGTTCGGCGGCGAGCGCGACCGTCACCAGCAGCGGCACCTGGGCGAGCCGGATGCCGAAGTTCACCCAGCCGTTGGCGAAGCTGGAGACCAGCGCCGCCCGGAAGGTGGGGTGCCGGAGCGCCTCCCGGGTGGTGAAGACCGTCCGGGACCCGTCCCCGGAACCTGCGGCCGAGGCCATCGCCGAGGGCAGGAACAGCCACACCACCCCCGCGGCCACTACCAGCGACACCGCGTAGACCAGGAACGGCAGCCTCATGCCGAACCCCACCAGCGAACCGCCGATGACCGGCCCCAGCACCCCGCCCAGCAGGAAGGAGGACGCGTACATGCTCGCCACCCGCCCCCTGATCTCTGGCGGAGCGATGCGGATCAGCAGACCCATCGCCGAGACCGTGAACATCGTCGAACCGACCCCGCCGACGATGCGAGAGGCGATCAGCACGGTGTAGGTCGGGGAGTAGGCGGTGATGACCTGTCCCAACGCGACGATCAGCAGGCCGACGAGGTAGACCCGGCGCTCCCCGATCCGGGTGACCAGGTAGCCCGACGGTGGGGCGAACACGAGCCGGGAGAACGCGAAGGCGCTGATCGCGGCCGAGGCGCCCGTCACCCCGACGTCGAAGCTTTGGGCGAAGGATGGCAGCACCGGCCCGATGAGGCCGTAGCCGATGGCGATGACGAAGGCCGCCGCGATCAGAGCCCACAGCTGCGGCGGGACGCTGGCCCGCATGCGCGTCACCGCCATGGGCTGCCCCCTTCCCCCGCTGCCATCCCGCGGACGCTCCACACTCGCTGGTTGGCCTCAGCTTATTCCCCGCCCGTCCCCGACGCGTGGGGAACCGGTGACAGCCCGCGGCCGCCGCAGTGTTGCGGGACGCGCGGGGCCGGTGGTCCTAGCGCACCGCGGGCCTGCGCCGCCGCCAGCCGAACCTGCCGGATTCGTCCTCGGTGAGTTCCACGACGATGGGTCCGGCCTCATGGGGGCCATACCAGCCCAGGTAGCCTTCGGCGAACAGCGCCCCCGACAGCGACTCCTCCTCGTGGGCGGCCGCGCGGTAGTCGAGGTATCTGCGATAGAGCTGGCAGCCGGGCACCAGGACGGTTCTCGGCCGCCGCGAGGCCGCCCGGATGCTGATGATCGGCATCCGTTCCGAGCCGAGCACCCTGACGACCGTCTGGACCGCCAGGTTGTTGAAGACGGGGTGATGTTCAGTCGTCATGGGCGACGATTCCTCCGTGAAGGAGCAGGGATTCGGTGCCGCCACGAACCGGTGGCGGCTCGCCTCAGCGGTGAGGTAGCGGCCATAGCCGATGGTAACAGCGCATCGGTGGCCGCGCCCGCGCTGGGGCCGGTCAGGAGCGCCAGGCCCGCCACAGCGCGGCGTATTCCCCGTCGGCGCGCATGAGTTCGTCGTGGCTACCGAGTTCGGCGATGCGCCCATCGAGGACCACGGCGATGCGGTCGGCGTCGTGGGCGGTGTGGAGCCGGTGGGCGATCGCGACGACCGTGCGCCCGGTCAGGAGGGCATGCATGGAACCCTCCAGGTGGCGGGCCGTGCGCGGATCGATGAGGCTCGTCGCCTCGTCCAGCACCAGGGTGTGCGGGTCCGCGATCACCAGGCGGGCGAGCGCGATCTGCTGGGCCTGGGCCGGACTCAGGTGCAGGTTGCCCGACCCGACCTCGGTGTCGATACCCTCGGCCAGGCCGTCCACCCAGGCCTGGGCCCCGACCGCGCGGAGGGCCGCCAGCACCTCCCGGTCTGTGGCCGCGTCCTCCCTAGCCAGCACGATGTTGTCGCGGATTGTCCCGACGAAGACGTGGTGCTCCTGGGTGACCAGCGCCACCTCGGTGCGCAGCCGCTCCAGCGGCAGACTCATCACATCGACACCGCCCACGCTGACCTCGCCGGTGCGCGGGGCGTTGATCCCGGCCAGCAGCCGCGACAGCGTGGACTTGCCCGACCCCGACGGCCCGACGATCGCGAGCCGCTCGCCGGGCGCCAGCTCCAGGTCGATGCCGTGCAGCACGTCGCGTCCCTCCCGGTAGGCGAACCTCAGGTCGCGGCCCACCAGGCGCTCCCCGTCCGGTTCGGACGCCGAAGGGGAGCGGTCGTTCGGCACCTCGGCGATCCCGATCAGCCGCGTCGTCCCCGCGATCCCCACCTGGATGGAGTTCAGCATCTGGATCAGCCGGTCGACCGGTTCGAACAGCTGCTGGGCGTACAGCACGGCCGCCGTGACCTGGCCGAGGCTCACCCACCCGGCCGGGTAGGCGAAGAAGGCCACCGCGACGATGCCGACCTGGGGCAGGTGGAAGGCCAGGTCCATGCGGCTGAACAGCACGTTGCGCAGGCTCATGGTGTACCGCTCGGTCTCGGCGGAGTGCTCCACGTCCTGTTCCAGCCTGCCGACCCGCTGGGCGCCCAGCCGCAGCGCCTCGACCGTGCGCGCCCCCTCGATGCTCTCGGTCAGGGTCGAGTTGATCCGGGAATAGGACGCCCCCTCGGCGAGGTAGCCCGCCGGGGCGTGCCGCAGGTACCCCGGCACCGCCGTCGCCAGCCACAGGAACGCCAGGATCACCGGGAGCGCCAGCAGCGGCGAACTGACCACCGCCGCCGCGCCGATGGTGAGGATCGCTGCCGACGAGATCACCACGGTCGGCAGCGCCCACTGCACCGCCTCGGTCATCTGCCCGACGTCGCGGGTGACGCGGGTCACCAGGTCCCCGGTGCTGGCCGCCTCGACCCGCGACAGCGGCAGGCCGAGCACCACCGTGACGACGCGCTCCCGCGCCTCGGCGAGAATCCCCTGGCTGAACACCGTCGAGGACGCCCGGCCCACGAAACCCAGGGCCGCCTGCACCGCCAGGACGCCGAGCACCAGCCACGCCGTCCGGGAGACCACCCCGGCCGGGTCCGCGGGACCGGCCACCAGCTCGTCCACCAGGCCGCCCAGCAGCCGCGGGACGGCCACGCCCACCAGCGCGGCGGCGAGGTTTGCGGCCACCACGAGCACCGCCAGGCCGGGACGGCGGCGGATCAGCCCCGCGATGAACGCCGCGGCCCGCCGGGACGACGCGACCGGCAGCCCCCGTTCGGGGCGCCTGGCCTCGGCCGCCACCCGCTCGGCGATCTCGCGCCGCTTCCGGTAGCGCGCCGACAGTCCCCGCCACGAACCGTGGTAGCCGCACAGCTCCGGCGGCGGCCCACCATCCTCCGGCTGGTCCACCCAGGTCTCGGCCGATCCGGCCAGTGGCTTGCTCATTCGTCGGCCGCCATTCCGCGCCGGACGACCTCCCGGTAGGCGGCGCAGGTCGCGAACAGCTCGGCGTGGCTGCCGCGGGCCGCCACCTCGCCGCCGTCCAGCAGCGCCACCCGGTCGGCGTGGCGCAGCAGCAGGGGCGAGGCCGTCATGACCACCGTGGTGCGCCCCCGCCGGGCCTCGGCGAGCCGGGACGCGATCCGCGCCTCGGTGTGGGCGTCCACCGCCGACGTCGGCTCGACCAGCACCAGGATCTCCGGGTCGGCCAGCAACGCCCGGGCGAGGATCACCCGCTGCCGCTGCCCGCCCGACAGGGACCGGCCGCGCTCACCCAGGCCGCCCTGCCAGCCCCCGGGCAATCCCTCCAACACGTCCTCGGCCGCCGCCGCGTACAGCGCCGCCTCGGCCTGGGCCCGGGTGGCGCGGCCGTGCGGGTCGATGGCCTGCTGCAGCGTCCCGTCGAACAGGCTCGCCCCGGTGTCGGACACCAGGATCCGGTCGCGCACCTCGGCCAGCGGCACCCGCGCCAGGTCGACCCCGCCCAGTTCGACGCCCCAGGCGGCCCGCGCCAGGTCGGCGTCCCGCCGGGCCGCGGCCACCCTGGCGGCCCGCCGCTGCGCACGGGCCTTCCGGGACTGGCGCCCCGCGTCCTTCTCCCCGAGGGCGCCGGGGGCCTGGGCGAGCGGCGGCAGGTAGCGTCCCAGCCGGTCCGCCAGCGCCGCCGAGGCGTCCGGGGTCGCGCACACCACCATGGTCAGCTCACCGGGTTCAGCGGTGAAACCCGTAGCCAGATCGCACAATTCTCCGCTCTCGGGCAGGCTCTCGGCCGGGGAATCGGGCCACGGCGAGGGGTCGTTGAGGACGCGGCTGGTGCGCTCGGCGGCGACCAGGGTCGCGACCAGCGACAGCCCGAGCGCGAAGAAGTCCTGTACCGGGATCGCCAGGAACACCGCGTAGCCGAAGAACGCCACCAGCTGGCCGACGCTCAGGCGTCCGGCGATCAGCTCGTTCGCGCCGAGATAGGTCAGGGCCACCAGCAGCACCCCGGTCAGGAACCCGCTCAGCGACTCCACCCCGGCGCGCCAGACCCCGGCCTTCACCGACGCCGCCCGCAGCAGCTGCGACTGGGCCGCGTAGTTGCCGCCGAAGGTGCGCTCACCCCCGATGCCGCGCAGAATCCGCAGACCGGCGACGATGTCGGTGGCCATGCCCGTCAGGCGGGACGACCGCGACCGCTCGACGGCCGTCGCCGCATGCAGCGGCTTCATCAGCGGACCCGTGAGCGCCACGATCAGCGGGGTCGCGACCAGCACCGCGACCCCCAGGACGACCGATTCGTTCAGCACGATGAGGGCGACCAGCAGGAACGCCACCAGCGCGGCGGCGGCGTTGCTGACCCTCATGCAGAACCGGCCGAAGGTGTTGGCGTCGCTGCTGGCGACGCTCAGCGCCTCCCCGGTCGGGGTGCGGCGCTGCTGCACGTGGCCGAGCTGGCTGCTAACGCGGCCGAGCAGCGTCATCGTGCGGTAACTCGCCTGAATCCACTCCAGCACCTCGACGGTGTGCGCCAGGATTCCGCCAGCCACCCCGACGAGGACCACGACCGTCAGCAGACCTGCCCAGGCGAGCGCCGCGTCCCAGGACCCCGGCACGACACCTTCATCGATCACCCGGCCGAGCAGGTAGGGGCTGATCGCCCCCGGCACGGCCCACAGCAGGCCGATGAGGACACTCAGCCCCACGTAGGCCCGCTGCTGCCAGAGAAACCACCTCAGGAAGGCGCCAGCCGAACCCTCCGCCGGGGCTCCCACCGAGCCCGGGAGGGCGCTCACTTTCGCTGGAACCCGTAGCTGTGTCATGGCACCGGTCAGTCTAGGGATCGCCGCCGACAGTTCTCATCTGATTTTCGGCCGAACTGACCCGCCGGTGCGGGAAGCTCGTGTCAAACAAACTCACCGGGGAGGTGGCCGGGGAGTTCTCCCCATCGCGCATCTGGGCAAGTCGCCCAATACTCCTACGTAGGACGTTGGTTACCGACTACGAGGAACGAACATCATGGCAACACCCCCGCTGGCTTGCGTCGAGTACGACAAGCTGTTCCTGCATCCGCTGCTCGAGGACACGCGCTCCGCGACGACCTCGGCCATGCGGACGCAGCAACGCATGTTGACCGAGCGGGCCAGGACCATGTGCCACGGCTGCCCGCTGCTGGAGCAGTGCCGGTTCGATGCCGTCGTCAAACACGACGTCTCAGGATTCGTCGCCGGGTGCACCGAATCGGAGCGCAACGAGATTCGCCGCATGCTGAAGATCAAGGTCACCCCCGAAGATTTCGACGTGCTGGCTGGGGCGTTCACGCCGAATCGTCAGGTCAACCACGCCGACGTGATCCGCCTGCGGGCGACCCACCCGAACGAGACCCTGGAACAGCTGGCCAACCGGCTCGGCTGCTCGCTGTCCACCATCAAGCGGCACCTGCGCAAGGCCCGGGCGAGCAGCGTGCCCGACCGCAAACGTCGTCCCAAACCGACCGTCGAGGACGTCACCTACGCCGCGAGCATGCTGCGCTCTGCACCGGCGCAGCGCCGCGCCGCCTAATCCCCCCTCAAAGGGCGGCGCACCCTGGCATCGGCCCGATCTGGGATCCTGCTGCGGCCCCAGATCGGGCCGGTACCCCATACCCCCGGGTACCCGCCGTGGCGGCCTAGCCGTAGGTGTCGCGGGGGCCGCGCCCGTCGCGGACGACCCGCAGCCCGTGTTTCCAGCTGGGTGCCGCCGGGCCCAGCACCTCGATGCGGGTCACGGTGCCGTCGCCGAGCGCCGCGTTGAGTTTGGCCACCAGCTGCGGGGCGAGCAGCCGCAGCGAGGACGCCCACGCCGTCGAATCCGCGCGCACCGTCAGCACCGCGTCCGCGTAGGCCTCGGGCCTGGAGTGGTCTGCGTTGGCCTGCCCGACCAGGCCCGGCCAGTCGGACAGCAGCAGCTTCAGGCTGACCCCGCGGGTCCAGCCGCGCTGTTCGATCAGCTTGCCGACGGCCGCACCCAGCGGCACCGGGTCGTCGCGGCGCGACCGGGACGCCGAACCGTCCGGCCGTGGCCTGCGGGGCTTGCGCGCCCCTGGCCGGGCGGGCACACCGGTCACCGTCGCGGACTGCGCGATGCGCGAGGCCAGGTCGAGCCCGGTCGGGTCGTGCCCGTCCAGGGCGTCGTCGGCCTGCTCCCGGTCCGGCTCCGGTTCCGCGCCGGGAGGCGGCTCGTCCCAGCCTCGCCCCTCCCGCTGCCGCTCCGGCGGTACCCCGCGGCGCAGGATATCGCCCAGCGAACGCGGCTCATCACCCATGGTGGCCCCCCTCCCGCTGGTCCGCCTCGGTGACCGTGCCCCCGGCGACGACGAACCGCTGACCAGCGAGGAAGTCCGGCACGTCGGCCCCCACCGCGGCGGTGACCAGCACCTGTTCCGCCGACGAGATCGCCTCGGCCAGCCGCTCGCGGCGCGTGGTGTCCAGCTCGGCGAAGACGTCGTCGAGCACCAGCACGGCCTCGATGCCATCGGCCCGCAGCAGCTGGAAACCCCCTAGCCGCAGCGCCAGCGCCAGCGACCAGGACTCCCCATGGCTGGCATACCCCTTCGCCGGGAGCGCACCGATCCCGAGCACGACCTCGTCCCGGTGCGGCCCGACCAGGCTGACCCCGCGGGCCAGCTCGTCCTTGCGCCGCTCCGCGATCGCGCCCAACAGCTGGGCGGTGAGGGCCGCCCGCACGTCGGGCTGGGCGTGGGCCTCACCCAGATCGCAGGACGCACGGTAGGACGCGCTGATCTCGTTGTTGACCGGGGCGATGGTGGCGTAGGCGGCCTGGGCGTGCGGCAGCACCTCGGCGAGGGTGTCCAGCCGGGCGTGCAGCAGCTCGGCGCCGAACCGGGCCAGCTGGTCGTCCCACACCTCCAGGGTGGTGACGGCGTCGGCCCCGGCCGAGCGCAGCGACTTGCCCGCGATGGATTTGAGGAGGGCGTTGCGCTGCCTCAGCACCCGTTCGTAGTCGGCCTTGACCCCGGCCATGCGGGGCCAGCGGGTGACGACGAGGGAGTCCAGGAATCCCCTCCGGTCGGCGGGGTCCCCGCGGACGATCGCCAGGTCCGCGGGCGAGAAGACGACGGTGCGCAGCGCCCCGATGACCTCCCTGGGACGCACCGGCGCCCGGTTCAGCCGCGCCCGGTTGGCCTTGCCCGGGGTGATCTCCATCTCGATCACGATGGTGCGTTCGTCGTCCCGGCCCGCCTGGACGCGGGCCCTGGCGACGGCCTGGGCGCAGCCCATCCGCACCAGGGGGGCGTCCGAGGAGACCCGGTGGCTGGCCCCGGTCGAGAGGTATTCGACGGCCTCGACCAGGTTGGTCTTGCCCTGGCCGTTGGCTCCGGTGAACACGCTGACCCCCGGGCCGAGGCCGACCTCGACCTCGGCATAGGACCGGAAATCGGTCAGGTGCAGCGCGGTGACGAACACGGCTTCCTTCCTCGGACTAGAGCTTCAGAGCCTACCGCCACGACGCCACCCCGCCCCACGGATCGCCCGGACGAGAGCCAATCGGCCCCGGACATGGCCGTGCCCCGGGGACGGGCCCCGGGGCACGGCTGGACCTGTCCTGGTCTCACACGGAGACGTCGTCGTCCACCCAGTCGAAGGTCTTAGTGACGGCCTTCTTCCAGTTGCGGTACAGGCGTTCGCGTTCGGCCTGGTCCATGCTCGGCTCCCACCGCTTGTCCTCGGCCCAGTTGGCGATGACGTCGGCCTCGCCGCCCCAGAACCCGACCGCGATGCCAGCCGCATAGGCCGCGCCCAGCGCGGTGGTCTCGGCGATCACCGGACGCACCACCGGCACGCCCACCTGGTCGGCCTGGAACTGCATGAGCGTCTCGTTGGCGGTCATGCCGCCATCGACCTTCAGCTCGGCGAGCTTGACGCCGGAGTCGGCCTCCATGGCGTCCAGCACCTCACGGGTCTGGTAGGCGGTCGCCTCCAGCACCGCGCGGGCGATGTGGCCACGGTTGACGTAGCGGGTGAGGCCCACGAGCGCGCCGCGGGCGTCCGCACGCCAGTACGGGGCGAACAGGCCGGAGAAGGCGGGGACGATGTAGGCGCCGCCGTTGTCGTCGACCGAGTTGGCGAGTTCTTCGACCTCGGGCGCCGAGTCGAACATCCGCAGGTTGTCCCGCAGCCACTGCACCAGCGAACCGGTGACCGCGATGGAGCCCTCCAGCGCGTACACCGGCTTGTTGTCACCGATCTTGTAGCACACGGTGGTGAGCAGGCCGTTCTTGGACGGGACGATCTCCTCGCCGGTGTTCATAATCATGAAGCAGCCGGTGCCGTAGGTGTTCTTGGCCATGCCGGTCTCGAAGCAGGCCTGGCCGAAGGTGGCGGCCTGCTGGTCGCCGAGGATGCCCGCGATCGGCACGCCACCGATCAGGCCCTGCTCACGGCCGTAGCCGTAGACCTCGGAGGAGGACTTGATGGTGGGCAGCATGCTCATCGGAATGGTCATGTCGGCCGCGATCTTGGCGTCCCAATCGAGGGTCTTGAGGTCCATGAGCATGGTGCGCGAGGCGTTGGTGACGTCGGTGACGTGGACGCCGCCGTCCACCCCGCCGGTCATGTTCCACAGCACCCAGGTGTCCATGTTGCCCATGAGCAGGTCACCCGCCTCGGCGCGGGCCCTGGCCCCCTCGACGTTGTCGAGAATCCACTTGACCTTGGGGCCGGAGAAGTAGGTGGCCAGGGGCAGGCCGACGACCGCCTTGTACTTGTCGGCACCCTCGTCGCCGCCGAGTTCCTCGACGATCTTCTGCGTGCGGGTGTCCTGCCAGACGATCGCGTTGTAGACCGGCTCACCGGTGGTCTTGTCCCACACCACGGTGGTCTCGCGCTGGTTGGTGATGCCGACCGCGGCGATATCGTCCTTGTTGAGGCTCGCCTTGGCCAGGGCCTGGGCGACGACCTCGCGGGTGTTGTTCCACACCTCGACCGGGTTGTGCTCGACCCAGCCCGCCCGCGGGAAGATCTGCTCGTGTTCCATCTGCCCGACCGAAACGATCTTGCCAGAGTGGTTGAAGATGATCGCGCGGGTGCTGGTGGTGCCCTGATCGACGGCGAGGATGAACTTCTCTTCAGTCATTGCTTTCCTTCAATTGAATGTGGTCACGTTGGGGACGCCGGGGCGTCTTGAACCGGACGAGGCCGCCCGCACTACACCAGCAGGACGCCGGAGCACAGGCCGGCGAGGGCGCCGCCGAGGAGCGGACCGACGACCGGCACCCAGGAGTAGGACCAGTCGGCGTCGCGCTTGCCGGGGATCGGGAGCACGGCGTGCGCGATCCGCGGGGCGAGGTCACGGGCCGGGTTGATCGCGTAACCGGTGGGGCCGCCGAGGCTCGTGCCGATCACGACGACCAGCAGGGCGACACCGAGCGCGCCGAGCCACGGCATGCTGACCGCCTCCTGGGGGGCGTAGTGGCCAGCGCCGAGGATCACGAAGACCAGCACGAAGGTCGCGATGATCTCGGTGATGATGTTCCACACGTAGTCACGCACCTCGGGGGCGGTGCAGAAGACCGCCAGCTTCAGCGCCGGGTCGGCGTCCTCGTCGAACTGCCTCTTGTAGGAGGCGTAGGCCAGCACTGCGCCGAGGAAGCCGCCAACCATCTGGGCACCGAAGTAGAGGAACATGTTCGGCACGGTTGCGGGGACACCGGCGGCGAACTCCGCCTTACCCGCCGACAGCAGGCCGAGCGTCACCGCGGGGTTCAGGTGGGCGCCGGAGGCACCCGCGACCAGAACACCGGAGAACACGGCCAGACCCCAGCCGAGGTTGACGAACAGGAATCCAGAACCCTTGCCCTTGTTCTTGGGCAGCAGGTTGTTCGCGACGACGCCGCAGCCCAGCAGCATCAGCATGCCGGTTCCTACGACCTCTGAGATGAAGACGGTTGCTGAGAGAGACAACTTTGACTCACTTTCTGGCGCGCCTTCGCGCCAGCTCTGGCATCGCTAACGATGCACCCATGTGGTGTTGCTCCACGGTCGGCATCCCGAACCGGCCGCGGTCTGGTGCTTCCGCACCGACGGAGAAGGAAGTGAGATGATTCCTTCCCGTGCTTAGACCATCATTGGATGCACGCTTTCGCCAGTCAAGTGCACGGACGTGCAGGCGGTGACGTAGGCTGTGATGAAACTCCCATGGTGGACGGCCAGGCGGCCGCCGGAGCGCGACGGCAGGCTGGGCGTCCCCGGCACGGCGGGATCTTCGGGAGAGCAGCTCAGGCACGGAGCACGAGGACGATGGGGGCCAGATGCGAGACCAGGATGTGCTACAGGCGGCCACGATGTACTACGTCCAAGACGAGACCATGGATTCCATCGCCCATATTCTCGGCACCTCCCGTTCCACGGTCTCACGCCTGCTGAAGCGGGCCCGTGAGACCGGCGTCGTCCGGATCACCATTCAGAATCCGGACCGGCCCAGCAAGATCGGCAACACGCTGCAGCGGCTGTTCAACATCCGCCCCCACATCGTCACCGTTCGCGAGGGGGCATCGGAGCTGTTCCGCCTCGACCAGGTTGCCAAGGTCGCCTCCCAGGTAATGATGGATGCGATCAAGCCCGGGGACACCGTCGGCATCGCCTGGGGGACGACCCTGGCGGCGATCGCCAACCAGCTGGTCCCGGCTCCGAAGGGCGGCATCACCGTGGTCGGACTCAACGGCGGAGCGAACCAGACCACCAGCGGCATCCCCTACGTCGGGTCCATCTACACCAAGATCGCCGAGGCCTTCGGTGGTCGCGTCGTGCATTTCCCCGTCCCTGCCTTCTTCGATTTCGCCGACACCAGGGAGGCCATGTGGCGCGAGCGCAGCGTCCAGGCGGTACATCAGGTGCAGCGCCGGATCGACGTCGCGGTGTTTGGCGTCGGTGGCCTGGACTCGCCGCTACAGTCCCATGTCTACGCCGCCAGCTATCTCGATGAGAGCGATCTTGCCCAGTTGCGCGCCCAGCGGGTGGTGGGGGATGTCTGCACGGTGATGCTACGCGAGGACGGCACCTACGCCGACGTGTCCATCAACACCCGTGCAACCGGACTGACCCCGGCGCAGTTGCGCCGCCTTCCCCGGCGGATCTGCGTCGTCTCGGGCGTGGCCAAGGCCGCACCGACGCTCGGTGCGCTCCGGGCCCGGGTCGCCACCGACCTCGTGATCGACGAGGCCACCGCCCAGGCCGTGCTCGACCGACTGTGACCGGGCACCGGAATAATGCGGCCGATGCCCTGGTTGCACAACGCGTAAACCCGGGCAGTGACCTAAACGGAGGACCACCATGACCGACACTCTGCACGATCTCATCATCATCGGGTCCGGACCCGCTGGCTACACCGCCGCGGTGTACGCCGCCCGCGCGGGACTCAAGCCCCTGGTGTTCGAGGGCGGCTTCGAGGCCGGTGGCGCACTGATGAACACCACCGAAGTCGAGAACTTCCCCGGCTTCCCGAACGGCATCATGGGCCCCGAACTCATGGCGAACATGCGAGCCCAGGCCGAGCGCTTCGGGGCCGAGTTGATCGGGGACGAAGCCACCGCGGTCGAGCTCACCGGCCCGACCAAGATCGTCCGGGACTCCGACGATGTCGCCTACCGCGCCAAGGCCGTGATCCTGGCCACCGGTTCAGGCTACCGCAAGCTCGGGCTGCCCAACGAGGACACGCTGAGCGGCCGCGGGGTCTCCTGGTGCGCCACCTGCGATGGGGCGTTCTTCCGGGACAAGGCGATCGCCGTAGTCGGCGGCGGCGATTCGGCGGTGGAGGAGGCGACCTTCCTCACCCGCTTCGCCAGCTCGGTGACTCTGATCCACCGGCGCGACGAGCTGCGGGCGTCCAAAATCATGGCGGCCAGGGCCGAGCGCGACCCGAAGATCTCCTTCGCCTGGAACTCCACCGTGACCACGCTCAATGGTGATACCAAACTGGAATCGGTGACGCTGACCGACACGGTGACCGGCGAGACCCGGGAGCTGCCCATCGACGGACTCTTCATCGCGATCGGCCACGACCCTCGCTCGGCGCTGTTCGCGGGCCAGATCGAGCTGGACCCAGCGGGCTATGTGGTGTGCCAGGAGCGGTCGTCCCGCACCAGCGTCCCTGGGGTCTTCGCCTGCGGCGATCTCGTCGATCACACCTACCGGCAGGCCATCACCGCCGCGGGATCGGGCTGCGCGGCCGCCCTGGACGCCGAACGCTACCTAGCCGAGCTGGACGACTAGGCGACCGAGCGCACCGCCGACTCTCACTTCGCGGTGCCAATCCCGCCCGAGATCGCTACCACAGCGATACCATGAGCTATGGGTATGACACTGCGGCTCCCGCCCTCCGACGACCGGGCGCTCATCGCGCTGTCGGAGGCGCTGGGAGTGAGTAAACATGAGGCGACGCTGCGAGCGATCAGGGAACTAGCAGCTCGGACACTGCGCGAGGACCAAGTGTCGGCGCTGTCGGAAGCCGCACGCTCCAAGTACGCGCACCTGTTGCGGGATCCCGTCCGGTGACCGCCTATCTGGAGGTCGAGGACCTGCTGGCTCTGGCCACGGATCTCGGGATCGCCGACATCGGCGATCCCGGCCTGCTCGCCGCGGCGGCCTACCGGCCGCGGGTCAGCCTGTTCGGACGCGACGCCTACCAGGGGATCGACGCCAAGGCCGCCGCACTGCTGGACTCCCTGGCCCGCATCCCCGGTCTGACGGACCGGGAGCGGCTGGCCTGGCTGGCGGTAGTCGTGTTCTACGGTCTGAACCAGGTTCACCCCGACCCGCCTCCGGGAGCCCCGGAGCGGCTGCTCGGCGAGACCGCGTCCGGGGCTCGTGACCTCGCCGGGATCGCGGGAACGCTGGCCTCCTGGCACTGACCCGGACGTGCCACCGCGCGGTTGCCCGCCGGAGCGGCTACGGTGGCCCAGACAAGAAAAGGAGACACTGCATGGCCATCCACGAAGGTAACGCAGCCAATTTTGCGTCCCTGACGAACAACCCGGGCAAGCTGGTGGTCGTCGACTACTGGGCCGACTGGTGTTCACCCTGCAAGCAGCTCGCCCCGATCCTGGACGAGCTGGCCGCCGAATACAACGACCGGCTGGACGTCGTGAAGGTCAACACCGGCGACCAGACCGACCTTGCCGCGCAGCGGGGCATCATGAGCCTGCCGACCCTGGAGTTCTACTCCGGCGGCCAGCTGGTCAAGACCACCCAAGGGGGCCAAACCAAGCGGCAGCTCATCAAGATCATCGATTCCCTGACCTGACCCGTTTCGGGGTCCGCCGCGCTGCCCAGGTATCGCGGCGGACCCCGACGCGTCCGCCCGGCGGCACCGATACCCCAGTGTCGGCGAGCGCGAGTAGGGTAAGCCTGTGACGTCACCCGAACCCATCCGGCGCGAGACCCGCCTCGACCCCTATTTCGATTCCTATGCGCAGCGAACCGGTGGCATGACCGCCTCGGCCGTGCGCGCGCTGTTCGCGGTGGCCAATCGTCCCGAGATCGTGTCGCTCGCGGGCGGCATGCCCAACATCGCCGACCTGCCGCTCGGCGACATCGGCGAGATCATGAACCGCCTCATCTCCACCACCGGACGCCAGGCGATGCAGTACGGTTCAGGCCAGGGCGAACTCATGATCCGCGAGGACATCTGCGAGGTCATGGCGTTGGAGGGTATTCACGCCCACCCCGACGACATCGCCATCACGGCGGGCAGCCAGCAGGGCCTCGACCTCATCACCCGCATCTTCTGCGACCCGGGCGACGTCGTGCTCGCCGAGGCGCCGAGCTATGTTGGCGCGCTGGGTACCTTCCGCAGCTATCAGGCCGAGGTCGTCCACGTGAGCATGGACGAGCACGGCATCAACCTGGACGCGCTGCGCCAGGCGGTGGTGGCCTGCCGGGCGGCGGGCAAGCGTCCCAAGTTCTTGTACACCATCCCCAACTACCAGAACCCCTCGGGTATTACGCAGCCGATCGAGCGGCGCCGCGAGCTGATCGCGCTGGCCGAGGAGCTGGACATCCTCATCGTCGAGGACAACCCCTATGGCCTGCTCAGCCTGGACGCCGAGCCGGTTCCGGCGATCCGGTCGCTCAACGGCGACCGGGTGCTGTACCTGGGGTCGTTCTCGAAGACCTTCGCTCCCGGTTTCCGGATCGGGTGGGTGCTCGCCCCGCACGCGGTGCGGGAGAAGCTGGTGCTGGCCCAGGAGTCGGCGACGCTGTGCCCGCCGGTGTTCAGCCAGTTCGCGGTGCACGCTTACATGCAGGGCCACGACTGGCGCAACCAGATCACGGTGTTCAAGGACATGTACCGGGAGCGCCGGGACGCGATGCTGGAGGCTCTCGCCGAGCACATGCCCCCGGGCTCGACCTGGACCCGCCCGGCCGGTGGGTTCTTCGTGTGGATGACGCTGCCCGAGGGGCTGGACTCCCAGGCGATGCTGCCGCGGGCCGTCACGGCGCGGGTGGCCTACACCCCGGGGACGGCCTTCTACGCCGATGGCCTGGGCAGCCGCAATATCCGGTTGTCGTTCTGCTATCCGCCCGCCGAACGCATCCGGGAGGGCATCCGGCGCCTCGGCGAGGTCATCAACGGAGAATTGGAGATGCACCGCACCTTCGGTCTTGGCAGCTCACCGCTGCACCCCGAGCATGTGCTCGGTCCCGCCCCCGATCTGAGCTGAGAGGAAGCCATGTCCACGATTGTCGTTCTGGCCGGAGGCCTGTCCCACGAGCGGGACGTGTCGTTGCGTTCGGGACGCCGGGCTGTCCTGGCGTTACGCGAGCTGGGCCACCGGGTAATCGAGGCGGACGTCAATGCCGACCTGGTGACGCTGCTGGCTTCGGTCGAGGACCCGGTGGTGGTGCCGATGCTGCATGGCGGGCTCGGCGAGGACGGCGCGCTGCGGGAGGTGCTGGACCTGTTGCGCGTGCCCTATGTCGGGTCCAACGCCCCGGCGGCCCGGATGACCTTCGACAAGTCGATCGCGACGCCGCTCGTGGCCGCCGCGGGCCTGGCCACGCCGAAGCAGGTTGCGCTGCCGCACGACATCTTCCGCGAACTGGGCGCCCAGGCCTTGGTCAGGGCGCTGGCCAACGAGGTGGGGCTGCCGCTCATGGTGAAGCCCTCGCGCAGCGGTTCGGCGCTGGGTTGCACCAAGGTCGTCGCGGCCGAGCAGCTCCCGGCGGCGATGGTGGCCGCCTACGCCTACGGTTCGGTCGCGGTGGTGGAGGAATTCATCGAGGGCACCGAGATCGCGGTGGCCGTGGTGGACACCGGCGATGGCCCGGTGGCGCTGCCCGCCGTCGAGATCCGGCCCGAGAAGGGCGTCTACGACTACGACGCGCGCTACACCGCGGGGACGACGCAGTTCGTGACGCCCGCGGAGCTGCCAGCCGAGGTCGCGGACGAGGCGGGCAAGCTGGCGCTGGCGGCCTTCGATGTGCTGGGCCTGCGGCAGCTGTCCCGCATCGACATCATCGTCCGCGACGGCGTCCCGGTGTTCATCGAGGCGAACGTCGCGCCGGGCATGACCGAGACCTCGCTGGTGCCGCTGGCGCTGGAGTCGGCGGGCCTGGGGCTCGGCGAGTTGCTTTCGACGCTGGTGGCGCGGTGCGCCTGAAACAGGCGGGCATCATCGGTGCCGGTCTCGTGCTGGCCGCCGTCATGGTGCTGCTCGGCCTCTGGCAGATGGGCGCGTACCGCCAGTCGGGGTTGCAGGTCGCGATCGACCGGACGCTGATGGAGCCGGTCTCGCTGGCCGATTCGGTCCGGCCGGATGGCACCGTCGAGGACATCTATGCCCGGCGGGCCTCCTTCGAGGGGCGGTTCCGGCCCGAGTTGCAGGTGCTGGTGGGCAGGGAGTGGCCGCTGCGGGTGGTCACGGCCTTCGAGCTGACCGATGGGCGGCTGGTGGCCGTCGTCCGCGGCACGGCGGCGTCGGGGAGCGTGCCCGAGGCCCCGGCGGGGCACCGGGCGGTCACCGGGGTGTTCCTGGCCTCCGACCCGATCGCGCCCGCCCCGAGCGCTGGCGTCCCGGATGGGACGCTCGGCTCGGTGCGGCTGCCCCGGATCGCCCAGGACTGGCCAGGGCGGCTCATCGCGGGCTATGTCACCTTGTCAGAGGCGGACGCCAGAGCCCAGGGCCTTGAGGCGGCCGTCCCTCCGCTGCCGGAGGTGAAGGGCAGCCCACAGAACTCCGGTTATGCCTTGCAGTGGTGGGTCTTCGCCGTCATCGCCGTGGTGCTGAGCGTCCTCGGGGCCCGGAACCTGGGGGCGAAGGCGCGCGCCGCCGAGGCGTCCAAGAGGTCAGCTTCGGATTCAGGCGGGGGCAGCTGAGGAGGCCGGTCCGACGGCGGCCATGCGGGCCCGGACATCCTTGGTCGCCCGGTATTCCGCCACGAAGGACAGGAACGGCACGGTGCCCGCGACCATGATGAACAGCAGCCACTTGAGGCTCCACTGGACGCGGCGGCCGAGGTTGTAGGCCGCGATGAGCAGCACCATGTAGAGCCAGCCGTGGGGGATGCCGGTCAGCATCACCAGGGTCGGGTTGCCCCAGATGTATTTCAGCGGCATCGCGATCAGCACCAGAACGACGAGCAGGATGCCGGTCACCCACGCCATGATGCGGTAGAACAGCAACGAGTTCCGGATGCCGGGCAGGTCTTCGGCGGCGATGTCCAAGGGTTCTGTCACGGGTCCAAGACTAACCGCTGTGCGCGGTTTTGGGCTGATGGCCGAGCGACGCCAGCCCGCGATGCCCACAGCCGGTCGCCCGGCTAGTTCTTCCCCGAGGATCGGGTTCCACCGGCCACCAAGGTCAAGGCGCTGTCGTCCCGGAGGAGGCCCGGCTAGTTCCTGCCCGGGGATTGGACTCCACCTTTGTTGGGAGCGGCCGCGTCTTGGTCCACGACCGTCGGCTTGACCCCGGCTCGTACCTGGCGCCCCGGTCTCCGTGGATTGTCGGCGGACTGGCACCCCGAGCACCGCCAGCGCAGGCCTAGCCCGCCACCACCAAGCCGCCCTCGGACCCCGACCACCGGTCCACGGCCTCGCCCACGACCGTGCACCCCTGTCCTGCTCCACGACCGCGAGCCTGGCCCCGGCCCATACCTCGCACCCCGGTCCCCATGGATTGTCGGCGGACTGGCACTACCAGCACCGTCCGCCCGGCCCCAGCCCACACCGAACCGGCCGTCGGCCCCCGACCGACACCGCGCTCGCCACGCACCATGGTTGGCCCAGGCTTGGCCAACCACTAGCGGGGTACTCCTGAATCACCGGCAGCGGTGTGCTCCTAGCCCACCGCCAGCGTCCCCGGACAACACCGCAAGCAGTCAAACCTATTTATCGACAAATAGCTATAACTATCTATCAGCTAATCGTCTCGTGGTTGACGATGGCGAGAATCCGCTCGAGGTCGTCCTCTCCCGCGAACTCGATCACGATGCGCCCGCGATTCTTGCCCAGGGCTACCTTGACCCGGGTGTCGAAGTGGTCGGAGAGGGATTCCGACAGCGCGAGGGCCCGCTCCGACGGTACCCGTGGGCGGCTCGCCCGGCGGGGTCGCCGCACCTGACCCATCATGACGAGCTCTTCGGTCGTGCGCACCGACAGGCCCTCGGCGATGATCCGGGCCGCGAGGGCCTCCTGGGCATCGGGGTCGTCCAGGCCGAGGAGGGCCCGGGCGTGTCCGGCAGAGAGCACCCCGGCCGCGACCTTGATCTGCACGCTGCCCGGCAGCCGAAGCAGCCTCAAGGTGTTGGAGATCTGCGGGCGGGAACGTTTGATGCGCTTCGACAGCTCGTCCTGGGTGCACCCGAAGTCGTCCAGGAGCTGCTGGTAGGCGGCGGCCTCCTCCAGCGGGTTCAGGTCGGCGCGGTGCAGGTTCTCCAGCAGCGCGTCGCGGAGCAGGTCCGCGTCCTCGGTGCCCCGGACGATGGCCGGGATCGTGGGCTCACCGGCGAGTTTGCTGGCCCGCCAGCGCCGCTCGCCCATGACGAGCTCGTACCCGTCCTGGCCGACCTCCCGGACCACGATCGGCTGCAGGACACCGACCTCCTTGATCGATGCGACGAGCTCGGCGAGGGCGTCCTCGTCGAAGACCTGCCGCGGCTGACGCGGGTTGGGACGCACCCGGTCGATGTCCACCTCGGTGTAGTACGACCCGTCCGGCAGGGCCTCGGATGCGCCGCTGGCCTCGGTCCGCTGAAAGAGTTCGCCGAGGCCCCGGCCCAGCCCCGTTGGTTTCGCAGCCATTACCTCTCCATTCTCTCGGCGCGCAGCGCGATCTCTTCTGCCGCGCGCAGGTATGCGATGGCACCGGACGACGTCGGGTGGTAGTCGATCACGGTCTGTGCGTAGCTGGGCGCCTCGGCGATGCGCACCGAGCGCGGAATCGTCGTCTCCAGCGTGACCGCCGGGAAGTGCTTGCGCACCTCCGCGGCCACCTGCTGGGACAGGTTCGTCCGGGCGTCGTACATCGTGAGGAGCACGGTCGACAGGGATAGCCGGGCATTCAGCTGACTACGGACGATGTCGATGGTCCGCATCAGCTGGGTGACGCCCTCCAGCGCGTAGTACTCGCACTGGATCGGGACCAGGATCTCTCTCGCCGCGACCAGCGCGTTGATGGTGAGGAGCCCCAGTGACGGTGGGCAGTCGAAGATCACGTAGTCGAACTCGAGGTCCCGGACCGCCGTCCGGAGGGCGCGCTTCATGACCGTCTCGCGCCCCGGCACCTGGACCAGCTGCAGCTCGGCACCGGCCAGGTCGATCGTGGCGGGCAGAACCCAGAGCCCGGGCTGGTTGGGGGACGCGACCACGTGATCGGCGATGGCCGCGCCTCCGGTCAGCACCTCGTAGGTGCCCGGCACGCCCTCGGCGTGTTCCACGCCGAGCGCGGTGGAGGCATTGCCCTGGGGATCGATGTCGATGAGCAGAACCTTCAGGCCACCCTGGGCCAAGGCCGCAGCGACATTCACGGCCGTGGTGGTCTTACCGACCCCGCCCTTCTGGTTCGCCACGACCATAATCCGGGTGTCTTTGGGACGAGGCAGGACCAGCTCGACCGCCTCCAGTTCCTCGTCCGGGGCGATGGCCTCCGGCCCGCCGTCCTCCGGGATTTCGAAGGACGCACGCCTAGGACCGCGCGAAGACACCGGAATAACCCCTTGGGGGCTCGTTTCACGTGAAACATCGTCGCCACCCCGGACAGGGGTTTCACGTGAAACATCGGCTCGTTTCTTGCGCCGCCACGGCAACACAGCCATTCGTTCTCCTTCGGGTTCGCTGCTCCACTGTAGTGCACCCCGGTGACACCTCGGCCATGGCCGTGCACTGAGCCCCGGACGATCACCCGAGCGGAGTCACCGGATGCAGGCCGGTGACCGCAGGACGACCACCTCAGCCCTTGACGAACCCCATGGCCGCACGCGAGGAGTGCGCCCACACAGAGGGGTTCTCGTACCAGGAACGGTCCACACCCTCGGATCGCGCAGCGACCATGCCTGGCTTCGGTGTGTGCTTGGGGCGACGGCCGCCGCCCGGCCGGCGCCGGGACCGCACCCGGGCTCGGGTGGTGCCCGCAACCCGGCGCCGCGACCGGCCTTCGCCACACCTATCGCATGGCGGCGTGGCTCTCGCCCGCCCAGACGCCTTCTCCGCACCGGCCGCACCCCTGCCGGTCCCACGGCGGCCCCCGGCTCCTCAAGCCCGCCTTTCGGCGGGGTGACAACGCCTGCCGCCGACCCCGCCGCCTTTGACCCCACAGACCCCGGCGTCCCGCCCGCGAGCCACGACTACAGGTCCCAACCGGTCGCCGCGCGGGGGACCCTCCTGCATCGGCGCGGCTCGACGGCTTCGGCCCGCCGCGTCATGGAAACACCCGGGCCACCGCGATAGAACCCGGCCGACCACGCGGAGCCACGATCGGCTCACCTCGGCTCCTAGCCCACGCATCTCTGGTGGGCCCCCAACCCCAGCGCGCGTATCGGCCGCAGGCCTCGGTCCTTCCGACGCGATTGCCTCACCTATCAACACCCGGGGTGAGGCCGGACTATCAGCGGACTATGCCGCCGACCACCGGGTCCCCGGCCAGTACAGTGCGGACAGCCCTTTACTTGTGCTCGCCTTTGCCAGCCCGGCGGTACGCGCTCAGCGGTGGAGCCGCAGGCACCCATGCGGTCCGGGCATGCCCGTCCCCGCCGTGCGGCAGGAGCATCCGGCCGGGGAGACGCTGAGCGAGACACGGTCGACGGGTCGTCGGAGAGCACCGCACGGACCGGCGTCGAGATGCGCAGCCGTTCACCCCAGCACGGTTCGCCCTAGCCGCGTGTGCCCCGCGGCCGTATCCCTCGGCGCTGTTCACGCCGATGCTGAGGGACCCACGGCCTAGTGCCGCGGGAGCCCCGCGCAACGGCCTGTGCGCTAGTCCGCGCTGCCTGCCCGGCGGGTGTCTTCGCACCGGTTGCCTCCGCGCGATCGTTTCCGGACCGTGCAGGCCTGGCACCGCACTGTGGAGGCACGCCGCGAACCCGGGCCGCGGACCCTGGCCCAGCCTCCGGGCTCCCGTTGGCGCCGCCTCAAGGCTGACGGTCTTCTCGTTCCAGTGCGATCCTCGCCCCCGGTCCGCCCGCCGCGTGGCCGGGTCGAGCCGTGCCGCGCGTCACCGCGACACCCGGTCTCTTCCGGCCCGGGTGCGCTCGTGCCGGGGCCACGTCGCCGTGACATACCCGGTCGCCGCAGGCCAATCCATGCACCGACCTCGGCATGGCTGAACCCTCTCCGGCGCCAGAACTCACCTCGTCGGCCCACCAACCCACCACGGCCTCCGGGTTCGGTAGGCACCCGCTCTGCTTGCACGACCCGGTGTGGCTGGCTCGCGCTGCACTAGCCGCCGCGGACCACACCCCGGGCCGGAAGTTCACCAGCCCTCGACCGCCGCTCGTAGCATCCGGTCGGAGACGTACCGCCGCGGCAGGACACGGCCGCGCCGCCCGCCAGCCACCGCCCCACCCGCCAGCCACCGCCAGGTGCGCCACGACCGGCCGCCATCGGCACACTAGGCCAGCCTCCCTCCGGAACGCCGGGCGTTCCGACCCGGCAGAGGTGCCCAGAACGAGGCGGGCGGGGAGGCAACGAGCCGCGCATCGCCCGCCGTCCGGGCGTCCGATATCGGGACATAGACCGCGGTTCGCCCGCCAAAGGCGCGCGTCCCCGCACGGCAGACCGGGAAGGTTTCACGTGAAACAACGCCGCCACGAGCCACGGGTTCCCAGAGCCGACGATCCCAGCCGACCACCGTCCCGCCCGGAGCGAGCCGGGAACACCGGATGCCCGGGCCGCGGCGCCAGAGGAGCGGAACCAGGAACCGGCGGGCCGAGGGCCCCGCGAACGACACATGCCTCCCGCCTGCCGAGGCCCCGCCCATCCGGCCGAGGTCGCCTCGACTCTCCTCGCCATCGATCCGACCTCACCTGAGTGGCGTGCCTCCCAGCGGTGCGTAAGGCCGAGGGTCTGGCTGGTGTGGTCCGGATCGATCCGACCTCACCCGAGTAGTGAGTGCGTCTCCCGGGCCGCCGCCGCCCCGCCGCAGGGACACCATGTCCTGCACCGGCGCCCTTGTGCTGCCCGACGCACCGATGGCCTCGCGCCACAGCCAACCGATGACGCCGCGGCGCTCGGTTCAACAAACCCTCAGGCGGCCCGCCGGACGAGGATCACGTTCGTGGCCTCCGCCTTGGCGTGGGCGCGGGCCGAGCGGACCTCGGCCCGTAACCGCGCCTTGGTCAGCAGCTTGCCCGCCGCGGCGACCTCGTCGGTGGCGCTGCTGCCCTTGAGCGCGTATAGCGCCCCGCCCGGCGCGATCAGGGGAGTGCACCACCGCAGCAGCTTGTCGAGGGGAGCGACCGCGCGGCAGGCCACCGCGTCGAAGGTCTCCTTGCTGTCCTCGGCGCGGATGCGCACCACCCTCACCCGGTCCTGGAGACCCAGTTCTTCGACCGCCCGGGTGAGGAAGTCGGAGCGCCTCAGCAGCGGCTCCATCAGCGTGACCTCCAGATCCGGCCGCGCGATCGCCACCGGCAAGCCCGGAAGGCCAGCGCCGCTGCCGACGTCGACGAGGTTCAGCCCCTCCGGAATGAGTTCGACCAGGGCGAGGGAGTTCAGGATGTGGCGCTCCCACAGCCGCTCGGCCTCGCGGGGCCCGAGCAGACCCCACTCAATTCCTCGACTTGCCAATATATCGACATATTGCTTTAGCCGTTTATAGCCGTCTGGGAACGCTTGCTGAGCCAACTCTTCGCCGATCACCGCTCCACTGTACGGCCACGACCACCCGGCCGGTACCCACCTGCCCGATGCGATTCCGGCGCCGCGGCACCGGATGAACCAGGTCGCGCCGGACGGATCGACCCTGCGACCAGGGCGCGGCCCGGACGCCTTTCCCCGGCCCCAGCCCAAGGCCGCATCCTCGGGCCCCCTTGGCCACCGACCCCGGGCACGGGCGAGACGGCCACGGCGCCGTCATCCAGCCGCGGGCGGCTCCTGGATCGTCCACGCTACCCCCGAACTGGCGCAGGCCCCGTGGCGGCCTTCGACGCTCGGCCCGGGTGTCCGTCGTGAGCAGCCGAACCTATTCGGCCGTTCCGCGCGGGGCGCGAACCAAGTCTCCGGGCAGGCACGCACTGCGGAAACCGCGACCGCCCGCCACCGCGACGCGATGATTCGGGTCAGCCCCACCGAGCGGCGCGGGGTCCGGGTGTCCGAGCCCCCGGGACCTGCGACCCGGGCTCACGACCGACCCGGGTGGGCGACACGCCTCGACAGCACGCTCGGCACCGTCTGGACTACCTTCCCCATCGCCCAGGAAAAGCCGCGGCCCTAGCAGGCCCGGCAGATCACCGTTCACCCGGACGCCCGCGCCTCGACCGCGAACCCGCGAGTCCCCACCTCGGATCGATACTCGCCAACCTGGTTCGGTGTGGCTCCCGGGATCGCCGCCCGCAAGGACCCCGCCCAGCGCACCGGACTAGCCCGACCCAGGCCAGCCAACACCGCGTCCCCGCAAGCACCCGGCACGCAGCAGCCGTGCCCCCTGAATCGGCCGGAAGCGATGGGCAGGAAGAACCGGCGAAGACAGCAAAGGAACCAACCCCACTCAGCCCGGCCGCCTCAGTCCCAGGTCGCCGCCACGCCAGAATCACCATGCCGCCCCCGCCACCACGCGCCACGGCCAGCGGTAGACCGGTCGGTGGGGAAGACCTCCCAGACGGCGTCCACGGCTGTGAGCCGGGCATTAGAGGACGCTAGAAGCATCGATCGCGGCGCCTGTCTTCATCCGCTACCTCGATATGACGAATGACCCCGGAAGCGGTCCCGATATCGAGCAATGCCGACTCGCTCAGCATGCCCTCGAATGTCCCGAACCGGCGGCCCGAGAACCCCTCGACGCGCTCGCGAGGGGAATAGCTGGTGACCCACTCGACAAAGTTCGGGGGCTCCTTCAGATCCGCCACTATGAGTCCGACCAGACCGAACCGCCATTCATCCCCGGTCTCTCCTTCCACTACGCGTCCACAACCGCCTACCGACGCCTGCCCGGCGGCTCCGGCGGCGCGGGACGAGGCCGATACCCCGCAGCCCATCGCTGGCCACCACCAAGGATGCGGCGGCGCGCATCACCAAACGAGCCAAGCCGACGACACGCGGCTGGCGCGAACTGACCGCCGCGGGCCGGTACTCCAGGCAGCGCTTGCCCCGCGTCCACACCGACCCGGGTGTGCGACGAGCCGGGACACGCCTGGCCCCCAAGCACGACCGGCGAGCGCCGCGGGAAGCGGTTACTAGCGAAAGCGGCGCGGCCCACCAGGGGACCGCGCCGCATCAGCGTCTGCTTCGCCTACTCCTTGGGCAGCACCACGACCCGGCGCTGCGGCTCCTCGCCCTCCGACTCCGACACCAGCCCGGCCGCGGCGACGACGTCGTGGACGATCTTGCGTTCGAAGGCGTTCATCGGGCTCAGCCGGGCGGCCTCGTTGCTGGACAGCACCTCGGCGATGGCGTCCTTGGCCAGCGCGGTCAGCTCCATGCGCCGCTTGTCGCGGTGGCCGCCGATGTCGAGCATCAGCCGGGACCGGTGGCCGGTTTCGGTCATCACGGCGAGCCTGGCGAGGGTCTGCAGCGCGTCCAGCACCTCACCGTTCTTCCCGATGAGCAGCTCACTGTCGGTGTCGAGCACGACATAGGCCCGCCCGGACTCGGCGTAGTTCTCGATATCGCCGTCCAGATCGGCGATATCCAGCAGCTCTTCGAGGTAATCGGCGGCGATATCGCCCTCGGTCAGGAGCGGATCGTCCTTCTTCTCTGTTTCGTCAGACATGATGCCTCACTTCTTCTTCTTGCGGGCGGCCCGGGTGTTGCGCGCTGGCTGAGAGCGCTGCACCACCTGGCGGCCACCGTCAGTGGTTTTGCGGGTCTGGCGGGTCATCTGCTGCCGCCTGATCTGGGGCTCGTCACCGTCCGTCGCCTCCGCGGACGCCTCATCGGCGGTCTGGGTCGCCGTGGCCACGGTACGCGACTGGACGCCCGGCTTGCGGCGCTTCTCGGCCCGCTGCCGCTCGATCTCGCGCGGGTCCTTACCCTTGCGGCGCATCCGGTCCTCCCAATCGATATAGGCCGGGGTATTGGGCGCCGGGTTGTTGTGAATCAGGATGTACTGCTGGCACATGGTCCAGATATTGGAGGTGAGCCAGTAGACCAGGACGCCGACCGGGAACATCATGCCG
>JAUMWV010000014.1:0-3045 GCA_030529455.1 Propionibacteriaceae bacterium
TGAGGGCCCCGTGGTTGAGGGACCACTCGCTGGCGCGGATCGTGTTCGTCCGTGCTGCGGGCTGGTGTCCCGCCTCCCAGGTGAACACCGGCCCGGTGGTCCTGGCTACGGGCTCCGCGTCGGCCTGCTCCTCGAGTCGCTGGACAGGACCCGGCGTTCTGGCTGGTCGGACCGAGGCGGCTGCCCAATATGTATTGACAAGTTTGGGGCGAGCCGAGGCCCGGGTGGTGCTGCTGGAAGCCCTTGCCAGAGGCGCTAGAAGCCCCCAAGAACGCGGAACACCACGGAACGTTAGCGCTAACGGTTTGGTAAACACACAACAGATGCACTGTCCACCGCGCGTCTTTGAGTATATGCTCATGCCGAGCGGTTGTCCTGTCATTCGGGTCAATGGTTGACCCAACAGGTCCGCGGGGATCCAATGGAGGAGGGACGCATGAAGGTTCGTCAGGTGGCAGCCGCCCTGTTGTGCGGCGGTCTGACTCTTGGGCTCGCAGCGTGTGGTGGCGGTTCCAGCACACCGAAGTCCGGCGATCAGGCCAATCAGATGTACACCTGGGTGTCGAGCCAGTCCGATCGGGAGCAGTGGGAGACCTTCGTCAAGGGCGTGCAAGAGACCGCCGACAAGGATTTCAAGCTGAGCCTCGACGGGCCGAGCTTCCAGGAGTACTGGACCAAGGTCAAGACGCGCATGGCTGCGGCCGACGCGCCGTGCATCATCACCACGCAGGCGGCGCGCGCCCAGGAGCTCAAGGAGCTGCTCGCCCCGCTGGATGAGCTCGCCAAGGAGGCCGGCCTCGACCTGAAGCAGTACAACCAGGCGATGATGCAGGGCATGACGGTGGACGGGACCGTCCGGGCCATCCCCTACGACGCCGAGCCCATGGTGCTGTACTACAACAAGACGATGTTCAAGAACGCCGGGCTGAAGGAGCCGGGCATCGACTACACGATGGAGCAGTTCATCTCGGACGCCAAGGCGCTCACCAAGGACGGCGTCCAGGGCTTCGCGGTCGCTCCGGACCCGGGCTACCCCTACCTGCCGTTCGCCTTCGCCAACGGGCACTCGCCGGTCAAGGAAGGCAAGCTGGCGCTGACCCAGCAGGGCTTCGTCGACGACATCCAGGCGGTCTTCGACCTGGTGACCAAGGAGAAGGTGGCGGTGCCGCCGAACTCGGCCGACACCACCGACGTCCCGATGCAGGGCTTCCAGGCCAAGAAGGTCGCCATGGTCGTGGAGGGCCCCTGGTTCTACTCGACCATCCGCAAGGGCATGGAGTCTGAGGTCGGCGTGGCCGTCATCCCGTCCAAGACCGGCAAGCCGGTCGGCATGATCCAGGGCTCCGGCTTCGGCATCTCGGCCAAGTGCCAGGACAAGAAGGCCGCCTTCGCCAACATCATGAAGATGACCACGCCCGAGGTCGTCGGCTACGTCGGCAAGCACCGCGGCACCGTCCCGTCGATCCAGTCCGCGATGAAGGGCTGGGCCGATGGCAAACCGGCCGAGGACGCCAAGGTCATGGAGGCGCTGCTGGCCGACGGCCTGCCGCTCATCACCACCCCGACCTGGAACCAGGTGACGACGCAGTTCACGCAGTACTCGCCCGAGGGCACCCGTGGCACCCGGACCGCCGCCGACATCCTCGGCGCGATTGAGAAGGCCGCGAGCTAACCCGTCATGACAGCCGTGGCTCAGAAGAACGCTCAGCCACGCCCTGTGACGACACCGAAGAAGGCCAGCAAGCCTGGAATGAACCAGCGGCTGCTGGCCTTCTTCCACCTCGCACCGGGCATGAGCGGGTTCGTGATCTTCATCGTGATTCCGCTGATCGCCTCCGTGGTGATTAGCCTCTACGAATGGCCCCTGTACGGCGAGGCCACCTTCGTCGGGTTCGACAACTACACCCGGCTGCTGAGCGGCGACGACCCGGCCTTCTACACCGTGCTGCGCAACACCATCGTCTTCGCGATCGGCTACACCGCGCTGAACCTGGTGATCTCGACGGGTATCGCGGTGTGGCTGCACTCGCTGCCCGACTGGGCGCCGTTCTTCCGGGTGCTGTTCTTCGTCCCGGTGGTGACGCCGATGGTCGCGAACGCCCTGGTCTGGCGGGTCATGCTGGACGACCGCGGCGTGGTGAACTCGGTCCTCGGGGTGGTTGGCATCGAGGGGCCGTCCTGGCTGGGCGCACCCGGCTGGGCGATGGTCTCGATCATCATCATGTCGCTGTGGCAGGCGATCGGCTACAACATCGTGGTGCTCGCCGCGGGCCTCAACAACATCAACCCGGCCGTCATGGAGGCCGCCCGCATCGACGGCACCAACGCCTGGAGCAGGTTCTGGAAGGTGACCTTCCCGATGCTGTCGCCGTCGCTGTTCTTCGCCAGCGTCATGACCGTCATCGGCTCGTTCAAGGTCTTCACCCAGCCCTACATGCTGACCAAGGGCGGCCCGGGCGAGGCGACCAACACGCTGGTGCTCTACCTGTACCGCAGCGGTTTCTCCTTCGACAAGCTCGGCCTGGCGTCCTCCCTGGCGTGGATTCTGTTCGTGCTCGTCATGCTCGTCACCGCGATCCAGTTCGTGGGACAGAAGAAGTGGGTGAACTATGACTCCTAGGACGCACAACCGGCGCGGCCAGATCATCAGCAAGACGCTGCTGGTGCTGTTCGGGCTGCTGTTCTTCTCTCCCTTCCTGTGGATGTTCTTCTCCTCCCTCAAGCCGAGCAGCGAGGTGCTCTCGACCGGGTCGGACCTCTTCGGCAGCCAGGTGGTGTGGGCCAACTACGCCGACGCCTTCTCGTCCATCCCCTACGGGCGCATCCTGGTCAACACCTTCTTCATCGCGACCATGGGTTCGCTCATCGCGGTGACGGTGTCGGTGCTGAGCGCCTACGCCTTCTCGCGGCTGGAGTTCAGGGGACGCGACCAGCTGTTCGCGCTGTTCATCGCCACGCTCGTGCTGCCCCTCGAGGTGCTGGTCATCCCGCTGTTCATCGGCGTCAACAAGCTCGGGATGACCAATACCTACCAGGCGGTCATCC
>JAUMWV010000014.1:3055-36983 GCA_030529455.1 Propionibacteriaceae bacterium
GCGTTCGGCGCGTTCGGCGCGTTCATGCTGAGGCAGTTCCTGCTGTCCCTGCCGCCCGACTACGAAGAGGCGGCCCGGATCGACGGGGCGGGCCAGTTCCGGCTGCTGATGCACGTCATCGTGCCGCTGCTGCGTGGCCCGATCACGGTGGTGGGCGCGTTCGCGTTCATCGACTACTGGAACTCCTTCCTGTGGCCGCTCATCGTCATCGACGACAAGGAAATGGCCCCGCTGCAGCTCGGCCTGAGCATGTTCTCCGGCGAACGCGGCACCGAATGGGGGCCGCTGATGGCGGCGTCCACCATCGGCGTCGTGGCCAGCCTGGTCATCGTCGTGCTCATGCAGAAGCAGCTCGCCAAGGGCATCAACCTGGGAGGCTTCGGTGGACGATAGGGCGCGCTGGGAGGCGCTGGCGCGTCCCACCCCGGAATGGTTCCGCAGGGCCAAGCTCGGTTTCTTCATCCACTGGGGGCCGTACTCGGTGCCAGCCTGGGGCGAACCGCTCGGCGAGCTGGGCGAGATCCCGCCGCTGGAGTGGTTCAAGCACAACCCCTACGCCGAGTGGTACTACAACACCATCCGCATCCCGGGTAGCCCAGCCGCCGAACACCACCAGCGGGTGCACGGCGGCAAGGACTACGACGAGTTCCTCGATGAGTGGCGGGCCGAACGCTTCGACCCGCGGGCGCTCGTCGGGGAGCTCGCGGCGGCGGGCGGGGCCTACCTGGTGCTCACCACGAAACACCACGACGGGGTGTGCCTGTGGGACGCGCCGGGCACGGGGGAGCGCAACACCGTGGCCCGCGGCCCCAAACGCGACCTGGTCGGCGCCTACGCCGATGCCTGCCGGGAGCTGGGAATGAGGTTCGGGGCCTACTATTCGGGTGGCCTGGACTGGCACGTGCGTCCCACCGACCCCATCGGGTTGCGGGACGACTGGGAGATCACCGAGCGTCCGCTGGACGCCGAATACGCCGCCTACGCCGCCGATCACGTCCGCGACCTGATCCGGCGCTACCGGCCCGACATCCTGTGGAACGACATCAACTGGCCCGATGCGGGCAAGAACTTCGAACCCGACGGGATCGGCACGGTCTTCGAGGAGTACTACGCCGCGAAACCGGATGGGCTGGTCAACGACCGGTGGCACACCCCGCACGCCGACTACACCACCAGCGAGTACCAGCACCTGCTGGAGTGCGAGCAGGCCCAGGTGTGGGAGAACTGCCGCGGGGTCGGGCTGTCCTTCGGCTACAACGAGGCCGAGGGACGCGAGCACGCCCTGGCCGGGCCGATGGCGATCCGTCACCTGATCGACGTGGTGAGCCGGGGCGGACGCCTGCTGTTCGGCGTCGGGCCGATGGCCGACGGCCGGTTGCCCGAGTGGCAGTCCCAGATCGTCGCCGAGATCGGGGACTGGACCCGCCCGGCCGGGGACCTGCTGTGCGAGCTGACCCCCTCGGCCCGCGTCCTGGACCTGCCGCAGGCCTGGGTGCGCCTCGGCGATTCCCCCGAGGGGACCATCGCCTTCGTGGACGCCGACGACCCGGTCCAGCTCCCGGCGGCGCGCCTGCTCACGCCCCAGTGGGGCAGCCTCGACGGGCAGACGCTGACCTGCGCCCCGGGCCGTCCCGGACCAGTGGCCGTCCTGCTGAGCTGACGCCGGTCCGCCCCCGTGTGCGGGGGCGGACCCAACCAGCGGGGCAGGGGCCCGGCGGACGGGGCTCGCCCGGCCGGGAACCTCTTGCGGCGAACCCGCACCGCGGCCGGTGGCGAGGAGTAGCCTGGCGGTATTCAGCATCTCGCTGTAAGGAGAGTTCCATGTCCGAGAAGAAGACTGTTGAATGGCCGGAATCCCTCACTAATGTCGTGCAGCGCCGCCAGTGGGAATTAAGCGAGAGCGCGCAGCAGCGATTCCTGCGAGCCACCGAAAAGGTTGACCGAATCATCCAGAAAGACCCGCGAGAAAAGATCGCGGTCCGGCGCCGGATCGTGGACGATTACGACACCAACGCGATCGAGCGGATCATCGGGGAAAGCGACCTATTCCCGATCGCCTACCTACAGACCGGGTACCGGGTCAGCGATGCCGTCTGCCGGGTTGTCCTGAGGGACGCCAAAGGCGCGGTGGTCGGCAGCGGAACGGGATTCCTCGTCGCCCCCGCCGTGCTCATGACGAACAACCACGTGCTGGAGAGCGCCGACACCGCGATGCGCGCCCACGTGGAGTTTCACTACCAGGACGACGAGAACTTCATGCCGCGTCCGATTTTCAGCTACCGGCTCGACCCGAATGCCCTGTTCCTGACCGACGAGAAACTCGATTTCACGCTCGTGGCGGTGAAGGACAATCCGGCGACCGGGAAAAACCTGGCCGAGTTCGGGCACTTGCCGCTGATCCCGGAAACCGGGAAGATCCTGGAGGGTGAATACGTCTCGATCATCCAGCACCCCAGCGGCGGGCCAAAAGCCGTCACGGTGCGGGAAAACCAGGTCAAGGCGATTCAGGCCGATTTCGTCCACTACCTCACCGACACCGAACCGGGCTCGTCCGGTTCGCCGGTGTTCAACGACCAGTGGGCCGTGGTGGCCCTGCACCACGCCGGGGTGCCGGACCCCAGCGGCACGGGAGCTTGGATCGCCAACGAGGGCATCCGGATCAGCTCGATCGCCAAGCGGGTCGCCGAGCTCTATCCCGACCTGGCAGACGAACCGAAGGCCCTAGTCAAGACAGTCTTCTCGGGGATTGAGGGTCTGGCTGGCACGGGCCCGGCCGCTCCCGGCAAGGCCCCCTCGGGGAAGGCACCGCAGGCCTCCGCCGGGCACGGCTACGACGAGTTCTTCCTCGGGCAGGATTACCGGGTCCCGCTGCCCGTCCTGCCGCCCGCCCTGGCGGGCGACGTCACCGCCGCGGCCGACGGAAACCCCGTCCTGGCCTACACCCATTTCTCGATCGTGATGTGTAAGTCCCGCGGGCTGGCCTATTTCACGGCGGTGAACATCAACGGCAAGGAAGAGGTCGAGGTGCCCCGGAGCCGGGACAAATGGAAGTACGACTCCCGCATCCCGGAAAAGCACCAGTACGGCAACGAGGTCTACGCCAACAACGACCTGGACCGCGGCCACCTCGTCCGGCGCAAAGACCCGAACTGGGGCAAGGACGCCACGCAGGCCAACGCGGACACGTTCCACTTCACCAATAGCGCGCCGCAGCACAAGGAACTGAACCAGAAGACCTGGCTGGATCTGGAGGACTACATCCTGCAGAACGCCAATACCCGGGATCTGCAGGTCACGGTGTTCACCGGGCCGGTGTTCCGGGCGGACGACATCGTCTACCGGGGCAAGTACAAGATCCCGGCCGAGTTCTGGAAGGTCGTCGTGATCGTGAAACAGGACGGCACGCTTTCGGCCACCGGGTATCTCCAGACCCAGAAGAACATGATCGACAACCTGGAGTTCGCCTACGGCGAATACAAGACCTACCAGGTGCCGATCACCCACCTGGCCGAGATCACCGGGCTCGATTTCGGTGCGCTGCCCACCTTCGACCCCATCGCGAGGATCGAATCGGCTGGCCGGGTCGTCACCGGGCCGGATCAGATCGTGCTCTGAGCGCCGTCATTCCAGCCAGACGCTGACCTCGCCACCGTGCGGGTCGACGTCGGCCAGCAGCCCGGCCGGTATCCGGAAGGCGCGGCCGGGCGCCGCTGGCCACGGTAGGCGCCGCCTCGCCAGCGTCGTGCCGTCCTGGCTGACGCAGACGATGGGGCTGGCCACGAAGCGGTCCACCCAGGCGACGAACCGCCGCCTCGCCGGTGGGCCCGAGCGCGGGCCCACCCGCCCCGGGGAGATCCAGCGCAGGGGGGCGCCCGCCCGCACCGGCACCCCGCCCACCGGTCCCGGCCCGTGCTGGAGCCGGGCGACGATCCGGTCGGCGACGAACCTGCCCTCCAGCGCGACAACGTCGGCGGTCTCGACGGGGTGGGTGAGGTTGCCCACCGCGAACACGTCGGGCCGGGACGTGCGCAGCCCGGTGTCGACCACCGGCGCCGAACTGGCCGGGTCGATCTCGACCCCGGCGCTGCGCAGCAACTCGTTGTCGGCGACCCAGTCCCCGGTGAAGACCACCGTGTCGCACGGGAGGATCGAGCGTTCGCCGGTCGGGAGGTGCTCGATCTCCACCCCGCTGAGACGCGGACGGCCGTGCAGCGCGACCACCTGGGAATCCGTCACCACCCGGGTGCGGAAGGCCAGCGTCCCCGGGGCGCGGAACGCCCAATAGGACTCCCCCGTCGGGTAGCGCGAGACCAGCGCCTCCGTCGCGCACCCCGCCTGCCGCAGCGTCAGCACCGCCGACCAGCTCACCAGCTCCGCCCCCACCACCACGGCCCGCGTGCCGACCCGGGCGTGATGCAGGTGCACCAGGTTCTGCAGCTGGCCGGTGGTGTAGACCCCGGCGGGCCGGTCGCCCGGAATCATCCGGGCCGGACGCGGACGCTCCCTGGCCCCCGTGGCGAACAGGAACACCTCGGGGCGCACCAGCAGGCGTCCCCCGGGGCCGGTCGCGGCGAGGGTCGCCTCGTCGGCCCACCCGGTGACCGTGGTCTGGGTCATGATGGTCGCCCCGGCGCTCAGGGCGTCTCGCACCAGGGCCCGGGCGTAGTCCGGGCCGCTGAGGACCCGCCGCCGGTCCCGGAGCCCGTAGCCGGGGTGATCGGCGTGGCGGGGGATGCCGCCAGCCTCCCGCTCCCGCTCCAGGACCACGACCGGCCCGCCGGCCCGCCCGGCCAGGTGCGCCGCCGCGCTGAGCCCCGCCGGGCCGCCCCCCACGATCGCCACGGTGGGGGTGAGCAGCGTTGGTGTCTCGGCCATGTCAGGACCTCCCCTGTTTCTCGAACCACTGGGTAATCTCGGCGCCGCAGAAGAACCCCTGGCAGCGGCCGTTCATGGCCCGCGTCCGGCGCCTCAGCCCCGACAGCCCACCCGGCGGGATCGTCGAGGCCAGCGCGTCCCGCAGCTCGCCCCGGGTGACCCGTTCGCAGAAGCACACCACCGTGCCGTAGTCCGGGTCGGCGGCGATGAGCGCATCGTCCTGGTAGGGGCGCAGCTGGTGCTCACCGAGCGGGGGCATCCGTGGCGGCTCGGGCAGGTCGTCGCGGACGCTGAGCTCCAGCCCGGACTCGGCCAGCAGGCCCATGAGGTGCTCGGCGACCGCCGGGGCCGAGGTGAGACCCGTGGAGCGGATCGCCCCGGCGATGGCGTAGCGCTGCCCGGCGTCCACCTCGATCAGGTAGTCATTCTGGTTGTGGGCCGCCCGCAGCCCGGCATAGGCGGCGGTGACCTCCTCCTCCAGCAGCCCCGGGAGAATCCGGCGCCCCTTCTCTAGCAGGAACTCGAACCCGCCCTCGGTGGTCGAGGTGTCGTCGCGGTCTTCCATGTCGTCGGCGGTCGGGCCGAGCATGACGTTGCCGAAGATGGTCGGGCTGATGAGGACGCCCTTGCCGACCTTGGAGGGGGCCGCCAGGACGATCTGGTCCACCAGCCGGGAGGCCAGCTTGTCGTAGACCAGCAGTTCCCCCTTACGGGGGTTGAGGACGAGCCGGGAATAGCCGAACATCGCGTCGACGTGGTCCCCGCCGAGCCCGGCGGCGTTGATGACCCACCGCGCCCGGACCTCGCCCCGGCTGGTGCTTATCAGGGTCTCCTCCGGCCCGACGCTCACCCCCTCGACCCGGTGCCCGAGCAGGAGCCGGGCGCCGCGCCGCACCGCCTCGGTGGCGAAGGCCAGGGGGACGCTCCAGGCGTCGATGACGGACTCCCCGGGGACGGCCAGCCCACCGGTGACCCCCTCGCCCAGGTGCGGCAGCCTGCGGTAGACCTCGTCTGGGCTGAGCAAGGTCGTCTCGTGGTAGCCGTTGCGCACCGCCTTGTCCTGCAGCCCGGGCAGGCTGGTCGCCTGTTCGGCGTCCCAGGCGACCAGGATCGCCCCGGTGGTGGTGAGACCGATCCCGGTCTGGGCGCAGTAGTCCCGCAGCAGGTGATAGCCGCGGGCCACCAGGCGGGCCTCCAGCGTGCCGGGGGAGGCGTCGTAGCCGGTGTGCAGGATCGCGGTATTGGCCTTCGAGGTGGCTTCGCAGACGTCCTCGCGTCCCTCAATGAGGACGACCGAGGCGGTGGTGGCGGCGAGCGCGCGGGCGATGGCGGCGCCGATCACCCCCGCACCGATCACCGCGATGTCGGCGACATCGGCGATGGGGCCGGGGCTGGCTGGGTCAGGCATATGTTGCTCCTTCGTGGCTGAGGTGCTGGTGGCCGGGGCGCTCACTGTCCGGTGTCGGCCGCGGGTTCCTCGTCGCGGGCGGAACCGGGCGAATAGGCGGGATAGCGTTTGAGCGCGATGACATAGGCCAGGGCCGTCGCGGTGAGGGCGGCCACGAACTTGCCGACGATCATCGGGGTGATCATGTCGGGGGCCACGCCCGCGGTGAACCCCAGATGGTCGCCGAGGATCGCCATCGCCGAGACCGACCAGGCGGTGTTGATGAAGATGCCCCGCTTGTCCATGCCCTCCATCAGCTTGTAGGTGGGGATCGCGTTCGCCATGGTCATGACGAGCCCACCCGAGGCGACGTCGTTGATCCCCAGCGCCCGTCCGGCCTTCGACAACGGCTTCTGGGCGATCTTCGTGATGAGGGTCATCAGCGGGAAGGCGCCCATGAGGAACAGGCAGATCTGCGCCACGATGACCAGCCCGTCCATGACCGGGGTCAGTTCCCACCCCGGCGGCATGATCTTCTGCTTGGTCAGGAACTCGAAGGAGCCGATCGCCAGCGCGATCGAGATGATGAACACCAGGAACTTCCCGAAGGCCAGGAAGCCTCTCGTCATGGCGTCCGGGAAACGCCACAGGCCGAACGCGATCAGCAGCGCGGCGATGACGATGGGCACCAGGTTGCGCAGGATCATGAGGACGTCGAAACCTGCGGTCAGGCCACCGGCCAGGACGCCGATGGGGATCGTGACGACCCCGACCAGGACCCCGTTGGCGAAATAGGGCCGGTTCTCCTCCGGCACGATGCCCAGCCCGACCGGGATGGTGAACACCACCGTGCAGCCGAGCATCGCGGCGAGGATGGCACCGGACAGCAGACCCGCCTCGGTGGAACGGGCCATCTCGACCGCCAGCGGGAACCCGCCCATGTCGTTGGCGAGCAGCGTCCCGGCGAACATGGCCGGGTCGGCGCCGAGCAGGGTGTAGACCGGCACCACGACCGGGTTCAGCACCTTGGCCAGGATCGGGGCCAGGGAGAACATGCCCACCATGGACAGGGCCAGCGGGCCGAAGGTGTTCATGCCCTCCTCGAACTGTTCGGCCAGGCCGAAGCGTCCGCCGATGGCCCGGTCGAGCGCCCCGACCAGCAGGAACACGGCCATGAGGATGACGATGACCTCGTTGATACCCATGGTTCACAGCTCCACGGTCGCGTCGACGGCGCGCCGCCAGGCGTCCCGGTAGCGGGCGACCTCCCCTGGGTCGCGGCTGGGGTGGTAGCTCGCCTCGGCCTGCCAGGGGTAGGGGGCATCGGCCAGGGTGCGGGCGGGGTCCAGGGCCAGCCTCATGCAGGCCGCCGTCCCGAGCGCGGTCGCGTGGGCGGACGGGTAGACCTCCAGCGGGGTGCCCAGCAGGTCGGCCTGGGTCTGCATGAGCGTGACGCACCTGGTGAGCCCGCCATCGACCCGCAGGCGGGACAGCGGCGCCCCCAGCTCGGGCAGCGTCAGGTCGGACAGTTCGGCGATCTGGCAGGCGATCCCGTCCAGCACGGCGCGCACGATCTCGCCCCGGCCGGTGGACAGTTTCATCCCGGTGATGAACGCCCCGGCGTCGGGCTTCCACCAGGGGGCGGCCAGGCCGGCGAAGCTCGGGGCGCAGAGGACCCCGCCGGTGTCGGCGGCCGCGACCTGGTCCATCTGCGCGGCCTCAGAGATCAGGCCCAGTTCCTGCATCCAGCGCACCGCGGACGCGGCGGTGTAGACCTGCCCGTCCGAGCAGTACATCGTCTCCCCGCGCAGCGTCCAGGCCACCGAGGTGGTGAGGCCGTTGTCGAAGCGTGGCGCGCTGCGTCCCATGTTGACCAGGATGAAGGCGCCGGTGCCGTAGGTGCATTTGCCCTGGCCGCGCTCCAGGCAGCCCTCGGCCAGCAGCGCGGCCTGCTGGTCGACGATGAGCCCGCCGAGGGGCACCTCGCCGCCGAACACGCTGGTCGTCCCGACGATCTCGTCGCAGGCGACCAGCCTCGGCAGGGTCTCCCCACCGAGGCCGAAGATGTCGAGCAGGACCGGGTCCCAGACCAGGTCGTCCACGTTGAGCAGCAGCGACCGGGAAGCGGTTGAGACGTCGGTGACGAACTCGCCGGTGAGTTTGTGGACGATCCAGGTGTCGGTGGTGGTGACGACCCCATCGCGGGTGAGGTGCTCTCTCAGCCACACCATCTTGGGCGCGGTGAAATAGCAGTCCAGGACCAGGCCGGTGCGGCGGTGGACCTCGTCGCTGTGGCCGCGCAGCCGCTCGACCACGGTCTCGGCGCGGCGGTCCTGCCACACGATGCAGGGGGTCAGCGGCTCGGAGGTGCCGGGGTCCCAGGCGAGGATGGTCTCGCCCTGGTTGGCGAGGCTGACCCCGTCGATGGGCTTGCCCGCCCGCTCGACCGCCTCGCGTCCCGCGTCGATGAGCGAGGCGTAGAGCTCCATGGGGTCCTGTTCGACGGCCCCGCCTGGCAGGTAGCGCGGGTGGATGGGCTTCTCGACGACGGCGTGGATGCCCTCGTCGTCGACGACGATCGCCTTCGACCCCGACGTCCCCTGGTCTAGCGCAAGTATTGCCATGTTTCGGCCTCTCCCTGTGTGTCGTCCCTAGTCCGGTAGGTGCTCGTGGCGCGGACGGGACGGGCACCGTTGCCCGTGACCTCGAGTCTGGAATGATGTGGAGTTACCGGCAAGATGTGTGGAACTTTGTGGAAACCGCAGGGGGTGTCCATGATCGTGAAGGACCGGCGCCGCTACATCGAGCGCGCCATCATGTCGCAGGCGTCGGTGTCGACGATCGAGCTGGCGCGCGCCCTGCACGTGTCGGCCGAGACCATCCGCCGGGACCTGATCCTGCTGGAGGAGCTGGGCGTCGTCCGGCGGGTGTACGGCGGGGCCGTCGCCCCGTCCCGTAACCGCAGCGACGAGGCGCCGTTCGCCCAGCGCGCCGCGATCCACGCCCAGGCCAAGGCCGCCATCGGAGGTGCCGCGTCCCGGCTCGTCGAACCGGGCCAATCGGTCTTCGTCGACGTCGGGACGACCTGCCAGGCCGTCGCGCGGGCCCTCGGCGTCGCCTTCCGCGGCACGGTGGTGTCGCACTCGCTGCTGGTCGCCGCCGAACTGGCCGAGGCCGCCGAGGTCGAGGTGCTGCTGGCCCCCGGCAGGTTGCGCCGGGGCGAATGGTCGCTGACCGGTACCGTCACGCACCGGTTCCTGCAGTCGATGCACTTCGACATCGCGGTGCTGAGCTGTGGTGGTGTGGACGCGGCGGCGGGGATCACCGACTTCAACCTGGAGGACACCCAGATCAAACAGGCCGTCGCCAGGAACAGCAGGCGGGCGGTCGTGGTCGCCGACTCGTCCAAGCACGGGGTGGTGGGACGCTACACCGTCGCGGACTGGTACGACGTCTCCGGCATGGTCACCGACCAGGAACCGCCGGATGGCCTAGCCAGAGCCATCCGGGCCGCCGGTGGCAGCGTGGTGTGCCCGACGGCCGCGGGCTGAGGCGTCCCCGCTATGGGCCGAGCAGGGCGAGGGGGACGACGGCGACGCCGTCGCCGCGGCGGTAGGCGTCCGCGCCGGTGGTGAGCACGACGGTGTCGCGTACCTGGTCGCCGAGCTGGGACTTCAGCCACAGCAGGTGCTTCACGTCGGCGTCGCCGACGGTGCTGGACAGCTTGACCTCGATGCCGACCACCCGGCCCGCGGGGCCCTGCACGATGAGGTCCACTTCGCGTTCCCCGCGGTGGGTGCGTAGGTGCGAGACCCGGGCCTCAATGGTCTGGGCGAGCACCCGGACGCAGAGGGTGGCGAGGCTTTCGAACAGCGCGCCCAGCAGCGTGCCGTGGTCCCGGATGGTCCGGCCCGCGCCGTCGAGCAGGTCGGAGGGGCCGACGTCGAGCAGCCGTGCTGCCAGGGCCGGGTCGGCGAGGTGGTGCTTGGGGCCCGCGGTCAGGCGCTGGAGCGGGGCGCCGCCGGGCCGCCAGGCCGGGAGGGGGTCCAGCAGCCAGAGCGAGGCCAGCCAGTCGCGGTACCGCTCGGCGGTGACCCGGCTGGGCGGGTCGGCCTGGCCCGGGGTCGCGGCCGCCCGGATCGCCTCGAACGAGGCGGTGGTGGAGGTGGCGGCTGCGTAGGCCGTGAGCCACTCGCGCATGGACGCGGCCCTGCGCATGGCTGCCTGGCCGTCGGAGAGCTCGCGGTCGAATAGCCGGGTGATATAACCGTCGAGCTGCTGGCGGCGGGCCCTGGGCGAGAGGGGGTGGATGGCGGGAAGGCCGGAGCGGGTGATCTCCTCGACGTAGTTCTCTAGGGTGAGGTCGCTGCGGCCCTCGGGGGTGCAGTCGCCGTTGAGGAGGTCCCGGAGGCTCACGGTGGGAGCTGGCATGCCGGGGCGTTCGGTCAGGCTCAGCGGGCGCATCCGCAGTGAGACGATGCGTCCGGCTCCCGAGTGCACCGGCTGGTCTCGGGCCGGGGTGGCGCTCCCGGTGAGCAGGAAACTGCCGGGGCGCGCGCCGTCGTCTACCGCGCGCCGCACGACATCCCACACGGGAGGCACGTTCTGCCACTCGTCGACCAGGACGGGTGGCTCGAGCCGGGTCAGGCGCTGGGGGTCGGCCCGCAGGGTGCTGGCGGCGGCCGGGTCGTCGAGCCGGAGCCGGGTCCTGGCGCGCCGGGAGCAGGTCTCGGTTTTGCCGATGCCTTTGGGGCCGTCGAGTGCGATCGCGGGCAGGTCGGGTATCAGCTCGTCCAGTTCGGTGTCCACGAGACGCGGGAGATAGTCCAGCATGACTCGACTATACAGTTTCGTGAGTTATTAGTAGACAGTCTAGTGACTAATTAGTCTACATTTTCGTGAGCTGTTAGTAGGCAGTTTCGCGAGTCTTGGGTGTGCGTGGCGAGGGTCGGCAACCGCGGCGACGAGGCCCCGTCCGGGCCGGTCCACCGGGTTCCCGCAGGGACTGGCGTGCGGCCCCTGGGCGGTGCCGCGCATGCCGGGACCGCCCGCCCGGCCCGCTTCCACCAACCCGAAGATAGGTTAGTCTTGCCTAAGAGCGTGCTCGGGTAGGTGGAAGCCACGGCGCTCGACCTGGTGAAGGCCTGGTTTCGTTGTCCGATCGAACCAGCGCGATCGCCCGCGTCCGCCTCGCCAGGTCACCACGACGATCCTCGCGACGGCCCCACCCGCCCGAACACTCTCTAAGATTTGTTACTGAAAACTTGTACAAACACCGGCCCTAGGAAGGACCGCCCCGTGCTGCGACGCTGCCTGAGTCTCCTGTTACTCGCCGTGCTGGGCCTGGCCGCCGCGTGCAGTACCGCGGCCAGTGTGCCCGAGACGCCCTCGGCCAGCCCGGCCGAGGCGGGTTCGATCAGCCTGTCCGGGGATTCCTTCCCGCTCACCGTGACCGACACCGCCAAACGGAGCGTGAAGCTGGACAAGCGTCCCGAGCGGGTGGTCTTCCTCTCCGGCACGCCCCTCAACATCTGGTACGACGCGGGCGGCACCGCGGTCGGACGCCCCGAGCTCACCGGCAACCTCCGCCTCGCCAGCGAACACGCCGAGAAGATCATGGCCCTACCCTCGGTCGGCCTGCCCTATGCCACGGACGCCGAGGCCGTGGCGGCGCTGAACCCCGACCTGGTGTTCGGCATCGACGGCGTCCACGACTCGGCAGCCGAGGCCTACCAGAACCTGGGGATCGCGACCGTGCTGCTGCAGGTCCGCTCCCACCGCGACCTGCAGCAGGTCTACCGCGCCTTCGGGGTGCTCGGCGGAAACCCCGAACTCGCCGCGCAGCGCATCGCCGCCATCGACGCGCGCTACGGCGAGATCCTGGCCAAGGCCCCGAAGAAACCGCTGTCGGTCGCCATCCTGTTCGTCACCGCCGACACCATCGCGGTGAAACTCGACAACAGCATCGCTGGGCAGATGGCCAACGACTTGGGCCTCACCAATATCGCCTCGGGCGCGACCCCCGACAATCCCGGGTCGGAGACCACCCCGCTCGACATCGAGTTCATCGTCTCCCGGCAGCCCGACCACGTGCTGGTCACGTCCATGGTCGGCAACAACGACCTCGCCCGGCAGACCCTCCAGGCCCAGCTCGACCAGAATCCGGCCTGGCAGGCCATCGACGCGATCCGGGAGGGACGCATCAGCTATCTTCCGCAGCAGTACTTCCTGTTCAACGCCGGGCCCTACTATGACGAGGCGCTCGCCTACCTGGCCGCGACGGTGCACCCGGAGGTTTTCGGCTCCCCGGTGGAGCCCTGATGGCGGTGGTGGCCGTCAACGCCCAGCCGGGCTTGCGGGAACGCGCCTGGTATCGGGTGCTGGTCTTCGCCGGTCTCGGCCTGCTGCTGGTGGCCGGGATGCTGTTCGCGATCGGCAGCGGCACCCTGAGCCTCAGCCCAAGCCAGGTCGCCGCGGCCCTGACCGGTTCTGGGGACGAGCAGTGGCAGCGGGTGGTGTGGGACATCCGGCTGCCCCGCATGCTGGTGAGCATCCTGGTCGGCATGAACCTGGCCACCTCCGGGGCGATCCTGCAGGCGGTGATGGGCAACCCGCTGGCCGACCCCGGGATCATCGGGGTGTCGTCCGGGGCCGGGCTGGCCGGAATCTCGGTGCTGCTGATCTTCCCGCAGTACCAGGGGCTGGTCCCGCTGGTCGCCTTCCTCGGCGCGATGGCGGCCGCGATCGTCATCTACGTGCTGGCCTGGCGCGGCGGCATCCAGCCGATCCGGGTGATCCTCGCCGGGGTCGCGGTCTCGGCGCTGTGCGCGGCCGGGATCAGCGCCGTCATGGTGCTGTACTCCGACCGGATTCAGGGCGCGCTGATGTTCATGAACGGCGCCATGACCCTCAAGGGCTGGTCCGAGTGGCAGCAGCTGTGGCCCTACTCGGTGGCCATGCTCGCGGTGGCGCTGTTCACCGTCCGGCGGCTGGACGTCATCGTGCTCGGCGACGACGTCGCCCGCGGCCTCGGCATGAACGTGCAGGCCAACCGCCTGATCCTGACGGCGGTCGCGGCCCTGCTCGCGGCGAGCGCCGTCAGCGCCGTGGGCCTGCTGGGTTTCGTCGGCCTGATCGTGCCCCACATCATGCGCCTGATCGTCGGTACCAGCCACGCCCTGCTGATCCCCGGCTCGATCGTCTTCGGGGCCGCGCTGGTCACCATCAGCGACACGGTCTCCCGGACGCTGTTCAGCCCGGTCGAGATCCCCGTCGGGATCATGATGGCGGTGCTGGGCGTCCCCTTCTTCCTGTTCCTGCTGCGAAGGGCCCTGTGATGACGGCGCGGATCAGCGCCCGTGGGTTGCGGCTCAGCCTGGGCGGCAGGCGCATCCTCGACGGCATCGACCTCGACTTCGCGCCGGGCCGGGTGCACGGCATCCTCGGCCCCAACGGCTGCGGCAAAACCACCCTCATCCGGGCCCTCAGCGGCGCGCTGCGTCCCGACGAGGGGGAGGTGCGTCTCGACGACGCCCCCCTGCGGGCGCTGTCCCCCGCGGGCCTGGCCCGGGTGATGGCGGTCGTGTGGCAGGGCGGCCAGGTCAGCGGAGACGTCACGGTGCGGCGCCTCATCGGCTACGGACGCTACGCCCACCTGCCCTGGTGGCGGCTGAACCCGTCGGGGCGCGACCCCGCGATCGAGGAGGCCATGGCCGTCACCGAGGTCGCCCACCTGTCCCACCGGCTGGTGGCGTCCCTGTCGGGCGGCGAACGGCAGCGGGTGTGGATCGCCACGGCCCTGGCCCAGCAGCCGAAGGTGCTGCTGCTGGACGAACCCACCACCTACCTCGACATCGCCCACCAGCTCGACGTGCTGGAACTGATCCGCGACCTGAACCGGCGCAGCGGCCTCACCGTCATCACGGTGCTGCACGACCTGGCCCAGGCCGCCCGCTACTGCGACCGGTGCGTGGTGCTGGGCGCGGGCCGGGTCCGGACCGACGGCGTCCCGGCCGAGGCGCTGTCCGCCGGTCAGATCGAACGGAACTTCGCCGTGAACGCCTGGGTCACCACCGACCCCAGCGCTGGCCACCCGGTGATCGTCCCGCGGCACCGGGTGAGCGCGGCGGCACCGGAGAATCGGGAAACGGAAGGATCACCATGAGGATCGTCGCGATCACCCACTACCCGGGAGCGCTGCGTTGTTTCATCGACGCCGCCACCCACCTCGACCGCGTGGCCCCCGGCCGGGGCAGCCTCACGCTGTTCAACTCCGCCCAGCCCCTCGGCGATGCCGACGCCCTCGCCGGGGCGGTCTCGTCCGCCGACGCGGTCATCGTCGACCTGATGCGCTCCGACCCGGCCTGGCAGGACGCGCTGGTGCCGATCCTGGCCGGATACCCGGGCCACCTGCTGCCCTTCGGCATGCAGTTCGCCGAGCAGACCCGGCTCGGCGAGTTCCGGCTCGCCCCCGGGGCGATGCCGCCGATGATGCTGGGCGCACCGCCCGGGCCGCCCCGCGGCGTGGACGACCCCCGGGCCCGGCGGGACGCGATGACCTTCTCCCGGCTCGCCCGCGCCTACCGGACGATGCGCGGACCAGACGCGCTGTACGTGCTCGGCACCCTGCTGCGCGACTACGGGGACCAGCCCGGCCTTGAGGTCCCCGAGCCGAGCCCCCAGACCCCCGGCGTGCACCTGGCCGACCCGGCCACCGGGGCCCGCTACGCCAGCGCCGAGGACTACCTCGCCGCCCACCCGGGGCCGGAGGGACGCCCCGTCGTGGCGCTGCTGTACAACGGGGTCAGCTACCCCACCGACCCCGAACCCGTCGCGGCGAGGCTTGCCGAGGCGCTGTCGGGCATCGCCTGGGTGCTGCCGGTCGCGATCGAGACCGACGCCGCGAACGCGGTCGACCGGATTCTGGACCTGTGTGCCACCCCCGGCCTGCAACCAGACCTCCTGGTGACCCTGATGAGTTTCCGGTTCGGTGCGGGCCCCACCGGCGGCGACGCCGACCACGGCGTCCGGGCCCTCAACCAGCTGGGGGTGCCCTACCTGTCGCCCATCCTGCTGACCCGCACCACCGCCGAAGAGTGGCTGCACCACTCCCACGGGCTGGGGCCATCCGAGGTGCTGGTCTCGGTGATGCTGCCCGAGTTCGACGGGGCGATCAACCAGATCCCCATCGCCGCCATGACCCCACCCCAGCACGACGCCCGCCACCGGGTGGACACCGCCGAACTCCAGGTCATCGACGAGCAGCTCGACCGGCTGGTCGGGCGGGTCTCCGGGCTGCTGCGGCTGCGGGCCCTAGCGAACTCCGACAAGCGGGTCTGCCTCATCGGCTACGACTACCCGGCCGGGGAGGGCAACCTGCTGGCGGCCTCGCAGCTCGACGTCGCCGAATCCATCGCCGCGATCCTGGCCGAACTCCACCGGAGCGGCTACCGCACCCAGCCGGTGACGGCCGAGCGGCTGCGCGCCGACCTCATGGCGGGCCAGGTCAACTCCCCCACCTACCTCACCGAGACGCAACCGCTCGCCTACCCGCACCGGCAGGCCCAGGCCGACCTCGGCGACGACCAGGCGTGGGACGAGGTCACCAGGGCCTGGCCAGCGGACGGGCCGCGTCCCATGGTGGATGCTGCGGGGGACTACCTGATCCCCCACGTCGAATACGGCAACGTGCTGGTCGGCGTCCAGCCGGGCCGCGCCCCCGAGGTGGACGACGCCCTGGCCCACGACAACACCGTCCCACCGCACCCCCAGTACCTGGCCTACTACACCTGGCTGCAGCACGTGTGGCGGGCCGACGTCATCGTCCACGTCGGCACCCACGGCACGCTGGAGTTCCTGAAGTCGAAGGAGAACGCGGTCAGCGTGCACGACTTCCCCGACCTCATGGTCGGCGACGTCCCACACGTCTACCTGTACTACGCGGGCAACCCGGCCGAGGCGCTGCTGGCTAGGCGCCGCTCCCACGCGACGCTGGTCAGCTACCAGCCGCCCGTCATGACCCCCGGCGGGCTGCACGACGAGCTGGAGGAACTGGCCGAGGCGCTGGCCGCCTACCGGCGCAGCCACGCCATGACCCCGCAGAGCAGCGCGGACCAGCTGGCCGACCTCAGGCAGCGCGCGGAACAGGCCCACCTGCCCACCGACCCCGACCAGCTGGAGGGCGAGCTGGAGCGGCTGCGCGCCCAGCTGATCCCCCTGGGCCTGCACGTCTTCGGCAGCCACTGGGATTCCGGCGAGGTGGCCTACATGGTCGCCGGGGTCATCGGCAACGGGGCGGGTGACCTGGCCCCCGGGTATGAGCTGATGGCCGCCGCCGACGGGCTGGACGCCGAACGCATCCGGGGTCTCAGCGAGGCCGAGATCGCCCGCTACGACGAGGCCACCAAACGGCTGGTGGAACTCGCGCTGACCAGCCAGGAACCGGCCGCGGACCTGGCAGGGGACGAGACCTCCCGGGCCGTGATCGTCCGGGCCCGCGAGCTGGCGCTCCGGTTCGCCGCCAACCAGGAATGGGAGTTCCTCCACCGCGCCTTGTCCGGCCAGCACGTGGAGGCCCGGCTCGGGGGAGACGCCATCCGCAACCCCGAGGTGCTGCCCAGCGGGGCCTCCCTGTACCAGTTCGACCCCCGCCAGGTGCCCAGCGCGCTGGCCGCCCGCCGCGGGGCCGAGATGGCCGCCCAGATCGTCGAGGCCTACCGGGACGGCCACGACGGCGCCTGGCCGTCCTGCGTCGGGCTGGTGCTGTGGGGCCTGGAGACGACCCGGACCCACGGCGAGACCTACGCCCAGGTGATGTCGCTGATCGGGGTGCGCCGGGCCCCGTCGCGGCGCCCCGGGCTGCCCGGCTGGGAGGTCATCCCCCGCGAGGAGCTGCCCGGGCCCCGGGTGGACGTGGTGGTCACGATCTCCGGCTTCTTCCGGGACCTGTTCGGCACCCTCGTCGAGGAGCTGGACGACATGTTCGCCGCGGTCGCCGCGCTCGACGAACCGGACGAGATCAACCCGATCGCGGCCAGGACCAGGCAGCTCCGCCAGCACCTGCTGGACGGCGGCATGTCCGAGTCCGAGGCCCGCGAGCTCAGCCACGTCCGGGTCTTCGGGCCACCGCCGGAGCTGTACGCCACCGGGCTGACCGACGTCATCGACACCGGGAACTGGTCCTCGACGGCGGACCTGGCCGAACACTTCACCCAGGGCGCCCAGCACCTCTATTCCCGGCACCGGCACGGCGAGAAGGTGCCCGGCCTGTACCGCGGGCACCTGGCGGACGTGCAGCTCGTCGCCCAGTGCCGCTCGTCCAACGAGCACCACATCACCGACCTCGACCACTACTTCGAGTTCCTGGGCGGGATGAGCGCCGGGGTGGCCGCCGCCCGCGGCGAGGCGGTGCCGACGCTGGTGACCGACACCACCGGGCGGCGGGTGCACACCGCGACGGCCGCGGACGCGGCCCGGGCCGGGCTGTACGCCCAGCTGCTCAACCCGGCCTGGGTCGAGGGGATGCTCGCCCACGGCCACCAGGGGGTGGGGGAGATCGCCGAGCGCACCACCAACCTGCTGGGCCTGGCCGCCACCACCGGTGAGATGTCCGACTGGATGTTCGACGCTGTCTGCGACCGGTTCCTCGGCGACCCGGAGATGCTGAGGCGCCTGCGGGAGGCCAATCCGCACGCCACGGCGGCCATCGCCGGACGCCTGCTGGAGGCGAACCGGCGCGACCTGTGGCAGGCCAGTGAGGAGCGGATCGACACGCTGGAGAACGTCCAATTCGACACCGACGCAGAGCTGGAGGGGGCCGGGGACACCGGCGCCTAGGACAGGGAAGGATAGACAGACCATGAAGAGATTTGTTGTGATTGCCGGGATCTGCCTGGCGGTGGGGCTGGGCGCGTCCGGGTGTGCGTCCGGGACGCCCAGCCAGGCCCCGCAGAGCGCGGCCGCCGCGGCGGGCGCGTCCCTCGCGAAGGAGGGGGACAAGCTGATCGACACCGACCTGCAGGCCAACCTGTTCAACGGGTCGGGCGTGAAGGTCACCATTGAGCCCGCCGCCAAGACCGCGCGGTTCCAGCTGGTCGACCCCAGCAGCGGGAAGGATTTCAGCAACTACTACGTGTTCGACTACGCCAAGCAGACGATGCTGTGCCACCGGCTGGTCTCGGTCATGCAGAAGGAGTTCGACTACACCCTGAACCTCGCCACGGGTGAGCTCGCCACGGTCGTCGACGGGCAGGGCAACGACGCGATCCCGACCCTCAAGGAGCGGGGCTTCTTCGACAAGGCGCAGAAGGACCGCGGCCAGGAACGCAGCGACCTGGAGGCCTGGTTCCAGAAGCGCTACGGCAAGACCATCGAGGAAGCCGCCACCCCGTAACGTGACGAGGCTCTTCCCCTTCTCGGCCATCGTGGGGCAGCCGCGGATGCGGCTGGCCCTGCAGCTGGTCGCCATCGACCCCGGGATCGGCGGGGTGCTGATCCAGGGCGCCAAGGGCACCGCCAAGTCCACCATGGTGCGCTCCCTCGCCGCGCTGCTGCCGTCCGGGAGGTTGCGGACGCTGGCCCTGGGCGCCACCGAGGACCGCCTGGTCGGGGGCCTGGATCTGGAGGCGACGCTGACCGGCGGCGTCCCCCGGTTCCTGCCCGGGCTGCTGGCCGAGGCGCACGGCGGGGTGCTCTACGTCGACGAGGTCAACCTGCTCGCCGACCACCTGGCCGACCTGGTGCTGGACGCCGCGGCCAGCGGGGTGGTCCTCACCGAACGGGAGGGGTTCTCCCGCACCGAGCCAGCCCGGTTCGCGCTGGTCGGCACCATGAACCCGGAGGAGGGGGCGTTGCGCCCCCAGCTGCTGGACCGGTTCGGCCTGTGCGTGCAGGTGGACGGCTCCCCCGACCTGGACGAGCGGGTCGAGATCATGACCCGCAGGCTCGCCTTCGACGCCGACCCGGAGGCCTTCGCCGCCGCCTGGGCGGACCAGGAGGACGCCCTGGCGGGGCGGCTCCGCCGGGCCAGGGAGGCGGCCCCCGGGGTGCGGTTGGGCCGGGACGTCCAGGAGCTCGTCGCGGCGCGGGTGCTGGCCGCCCACGTCGCCGGGCACCGGGCCGAGCTGGTGATGAGCCGCGCCGCCCGGGCCCACGCGGCTTGGCGGGGCAGCCAGCGGGTGGGTGAGGAGGACGTCGAGGCGGTCGCGGAGCTGGTGCTGGCCCACCGCCGCCGCCAGGCCGCCGAACCGTCCCCGCCGACGTCGGCGCAGGCCTCCCGGCCCGACCCCCAGCCCACCTCGTCCCCGCCGCCGGGTGATGCGGACGCCGACGCCCCGGCCTCCGGCGGCACGCCACCTGAGGAGGTCTCGGCGATCGGTGAACCCTTCCGGGTTCGTCCGCTGCATCCGGCCGCTGACCAGGGTGGACGCCCCGGGGCGGGCAGGCGGGCCACCGCGGTCAGCGCCGACGGCCGGGGCCGCTACGTCCGTGCCCGCCCGACGCGGGAGGCCGTGGACCTGGCCCTGGACGCCACGCTGCGGGCCGGGGCCGTGCACCAGCGGGGACGCCGCCTCCGGGCCGCCGAGCAGGGCGATCCCCGCAGCGGACTGGCGGTGCTGATCGAACCCAGCGACTGGTTCCGCAAGGTCCGGGTGCGCCAGACCGGCTCCCTGGTGGTGTTGTGCGTGGACGCCTCCGGCTCCATGGGCGCCCGCAACCGGATGGTGGCCAGCAAGGGGGCGGTGCTCAGCCTGCTGCTGGACGCCTACGTCAAACGCGATCAGGTGTCGCTGGTCAGCTTCCGCGGCACCGGGGCCCAGGTGCTGGTGGAGCCCACCTCCTCGGTCGAGCTGGCCGAGCGGCGGCTGCGGGAGCTGCCGGTGGGTGGGCGCACCCCGCTGGCCGCTGGCCTGGTCGAGGCGTCGGGGGTGGTGCGGCGGGCGCTGCTGAAGGACCCGGCGCTGCGTCCGCTGGTGATCGTGGTGACCGACGGGCGTGGCAACGTCGACCTGGCCGGGCGGGTGTCCCGCGGCGCGGCCGCCGAGGTGGCCGAGGTCGCCGGGCGGCTCGGCGGCGACGGCCGGGTGACGTGGGTGGTCGTCGACACCGAACCGGCCTCACCGGCGGCGCGGGGGCACGGTGCCGCCCTGGCGGCCGCGCTGGGGGCGTCCCGGTTTGAGATTGAGCAGTTGCGCGCCGACGACCTGGTGTCGGTGGTGCGCGATGTGCGCTTGGCTACTGTGAGGAAGGAAGGGCGATGAGCCGGTCTAGTTATCCCTTTGCCGCGATTGTGGGGCAGGACGAGATGAAACTCGCGCTGGTGCTCACGGTCATCAGCCCCGCGGTGTCGGGGGTGCTGATCCGCGGCGACAAGGGCACCGCGAAGTCCACCGCGGTGCGCGGCCTGGCCGAGCTGCTGCCGGAACGGGTCGAGGTGGGCGCCACCCCCTACCACCTGTCGCCGACGGAATACCGGGAGTACCGGGAGGAGCTGGGGCTGCCCGCCCAGGACGATCCGGTGGAGCGCCGGACCCGGGTGCCGGTGGTGGAGCTGCCGATCGGGGCGACCGAGGACCGGGTGGCGGGGACGCTGGACCTGGAGACCGCCCTGACGGCGGGCCGCAAACGGTTCGAGCCGGGGCTGCTGGCCGACGCCCACCGGGGCATCCTGTACGTGGACGAGGTGAACCTCCTGGACGACCACGTGGTGGACCTGCTGCTGGACTCCGCGGCGATGGGGGTCAACACCGTGGAGCGGGAGGGCATCAGCCTGACCCACCCGGCCCGGTTCTCGCTGGTCGGCACCATGAACCCCGAGGAGGGCGAGCTGCGTCCCCAGCTGCTAGACCGGTTCGGGCTGTGCGTCACTGTCGTGGGTGAGGCCGACCCGCAGGCCCGGGTGGAGATCATCGAACGCAGGCTGGCCTTCGAGGCCGACCCGGAGGGGTTCTGCGCGGGGTGGCGGGCCGAGGGTGAGCGGTTGGCCCGCCAGATCGCGTCCGCGATGGACCTGCTGCCGGAGGTGGCGGTGGGCCGCGACGTGCTGCTGGAGGTCGCCCAGATCTGCGTGGACGCGGGCGTCGATGGTCACCGGGCCGACATCACCATGGTGCGGGCCGCCCGGGCGCTCGCCGCGTGGCACGGCCGGACCGGCATCGAGACCGCCGACCTGCAGCAGGCCGCCCGGCTGGTGCTGCCGCACCGGATGCGCCGCCGCCCGCTGGAGGGCATCGGGGCGCCCCACGGCGGGGTGCGGGGCTAGGTCGGCTGCCCGCGGAACACTCGCGGGCCGTCGGCGTCGGCGTCGAAGGGGATCATCGGACGCTGGAGGCGGCGGTGCCCCAGCCGGGGCAGGTCCTGGTCGACGCCGCCTGGGGTCAGCGCCATCAGCCAGTCGGCGGCCGCCTCGTAGAGTTCGGGTTCGAGGTAGCCGATCTTGACCACCACGACCGGCACCTCGTGAGGGTCGATGCCCAGGAGCCGGAACTTGTCGAGCGTGGCGTACTGGTCGCGGCGGGAGGTGACGATGAGGCCGGTCTGGCCGTGGCGCAGCAGCGCCACTTGGCCGCCGTGGGGGTCCTCGGCCAGCGCCTGCACCCGCCAGACGGCGGTGACCGGGCCAGGGGGCCGGTCGTCCAGGCGTCCCCCGACGGGGAAGCGGGCGCTCGCCCCGATCCCGGCCCGGGCGGCCGCGGTGACGGCGTCCGGGTCGGCGATGGCGGCGATCAGCACCGTCAGGGCGTCCCCGCTCGCCAGTTCGGGATGGCGCAGGGTTTCGGCCAGCGCGACCGTCACGTCGCAGGCCCCGCCCGCTCCCGGGTTGTCCCCGGAGTCGGAGATGAAGAAGGGGCGCCGCGGGCTGCGCAGCGCCGCGTCCAGGCAGTCGGCGAAGGACGCCACGGGCGCGACGAAACCGAACTCGTGGCGCTGCTCCCAGATCCGCCCGGCCAGCCCGAGGGCCTGCTCGTCGGCGACCGGCTGCTGGTCGGCGAGGACCACGACCGCGGCCTGGCAACGGGGTTCGTCGGCCCAGGCGAAACCGATCCAGAACGCGGCGTCCCACACCCCGGGGGTGGCGGCGACGCGGGCGACGTCGGCGTAGAGCGAGCGGGCCGGGTCCACCCGGGTCGAGGTCATCTCGCCGGGCAGCAGGAAGGGCAGGTGCACCAGCGCCTTCGCGGGGCGCCCCCCGGAGCGGATCGCCCGGACGAGGTGCCTGGCGGCGCGCTCCCTGGTCTCCCACACGTCCACGTGCGGGGCGGTGCGGTAGCAGGTCAGCAGGTCGGTCTGGGTGAACAGCGTCCCCGAGACGTTGCCGTGCAGGTCCATGCCCGAGGCCACCAGCGGGCCGGGGCCGATGACGGCCCGGATCGCCGAGATCAGGTCGCCTTCGGCGTCGGTCAGCCCCTCGACGCTCATCGCCCCGTGGATGTCGAAGAACACCCCGTCGATGGGGCCGAGCGCCGACAGCCCCGCGGTGATCTCGTCGCGCCACGCCGCGTAGGTGGCGGCGAGCGCCGGTCCCCCCGGCAGCGCCCGGGCGTGCAGCACCGGCAGCCACTCCACCCCGGCCGCCCAGTCGGCGTCCAGGAAGGGGTAGCGCTCCAGCAGCGCGCGGCCCCGCCGCACCTCGAAGTCGGCCTCGCTGGAGCGGTGCGGAGAGAAGGTGGACGATTCGATGTGGATGCCGCAGATGGCGATTCTCACCGCACCGCCCTCCCCAGCCGGAGGGGGTGGCGGGCCAGTTCGCCCAGCCCGATGACGGCCGCGTCCGGCCCGGCGGCGGAGGCCTCAATGAGTAGGCCCTGGGTGCACATCGGAAGGCAGCGGTCGTACAGCGCGCCGCGCACGGCCGCGACGAAGGCGTCCGAGGGGGACAGGCCGCCGCCGATGATGATCCCGCTGGGGTTGAGGAAGTTCACCAGCGGCGCCAGCACCTCGCCCAGCCGGGAACCGGCGGTCCGCAACATCGTGCTGACCAGGGGGTTTCCTCCCTGAGCGAGGTCGGTGAGGTCTTTCGTCCCCGTCACCGAGAGGCCCTGCGCGGCCAGGTCGCGGCTCAGCGCCGCACCACTGGCCACCAGTTCGAGGCAGCCCCGGTTGCCGCAGCCGCAGCCTTCTTCCTTCACCACCCCGGGCAGCTGGTTATGGGTGAGTTCACCGCCCAGGCCGTGGGGTCCGCGGTACAGCTGGCCGCCCGCGACCCAGGCCCCGCCGATGCCCATGCCCGCCTTGACGTAGATGAAGGTGTCGATTTCGCCGTGGCGCACCCAGGCCTCGCCCAGCGCTCCGGCCCGCGCGTCGTTCTCGATCACGGCGGGGACGCCGAAGCGGTCTTCCAGCGCCGACTTCGGGTTGACCCCGGCCCAGCCGGGCATCCGGGCGGGCGAGACGACCACTCCCCGGTCGACGTCGACCGGGCCGGGGAAGGCGACCGCGACGGAACACATCTCCCGGTCGCTGTCGGCGAGCATCTGCTGCCAGGTCCGCGCGAGGGCGTCGAAGACCGCGTCGGCGCCCTGGGCGATCTCTAGGGGGATCTCGTCGTGGCACAGCAGCGCCCCGGCCGAGGTCACCAGCGCCAGGCGGGCGTGCCGGGCGCCCAGCTCGGCGCAGGCCACGACCCCGGGCTGTTCGGCGACCCGCAGCAGCCGCGGTGGGCGTCCGCCGGTGGAGGGCCCTTTGCCCTCCTCGACGAGGACGCCCTCGGCGATGAGCCGCCGGACGATCAGGTTCGCGGTGGCGGGGGCGAGCCGTAGCCGGGCGATGAGGTCTCGCCGGGACGAGGCCTGGCCGCTGCTGACTAGGTCGATGACCGTTGTGGCGAGGTCGTCGCTGCGTCCGGACTGGATCATCGTTGATCCTCCCGTTCTCTGGTTTCTCTAGGTTCGGGGCTGACCAGCCACACTTTAGCTAACGCCTGGGTCAATGTATTTACATGAATGTTACAAAGATTCTCTCTCAAGATCGCTTACTCTTTGCTAGTTTCACCGCAAGCACATGGAACTGGCCCGACGGTAGCGTCGGGAGCCTAGGCAGCGACTGAGAACCTCGAAGGAGGCGGCAGAGTTGTTTCTCCGAGTGAGACCGGGAGCCCAGGGGGCTGCCGCGACGGAGAAACCGCTGAGCCTGGGCGTCCCGATGAGCGGGGAGGCTGGCCGATGCTGAACTTCGAGGGACGCACCGGCCCAGAGCTGGACACCCCGGTCGCCTACCCGAGCGCTGGCGTCCCCGCGTGGTGGCGGGACGCGAAGTTCGGCATCTTCTGGCACTGGGGGCTGTACTCGATCCCGGCCTGGGCGAGCGTGGAAGATCCGCCCGAGGACACGCAGTGGGCGGCCTATGCGTGGCACCACTACGCCGAATGGTATGCCAACACCGTGCGGATCGAGGGCTCCCCGGCCCGGGAGCGTCACGAGCGGACCTTCGGCGTCGGCACCAGCTACGAGGACCTCGCCGAGAGCTGGCGTCCCAGCCTGGACGCGGCACGACTCGCCCGCGACGTCAAGGCCTGGGGCGCCCAGTACTTCATCCCGACGGCGAAGCACCACGACGGGTTCTGCCTGTGGGACACCGCCACCACCGGTTTCAACGCGGCCCGGCGGGGGCCACGGCGCGACCTGATTGCCGACCTGGAATCCGCGATGCGCGGCGCCGGGGTGCGGTTCGGGCTGTACTTCTCGGGGGCGCTGGACTGGCACGTCAGCGAGTTTCCGCCGATCACCAGCGACGAGGAGCTGTTCGGCTTCCGCCGCCAGGACGAGGCCTTCGCGCGGTATGCGGCCCGCCAGCTGGACGAGCTGATCGAGAGGTTCTCCCCCGACGTGCTGTGGAACGACATCGAATGGCCGGACGCGGGCAAGGCCCACGACGAGTGGGGGCTCGGGGCGCTGTTCCGGCGCTATCTGGACGCGGTACCCGAAGGGGTGCTCAACGATCGCTGGGGGGTGCCCTTCCATGGGCACCTGACCAGGGAGTATGCTCATATCGACGACATCCTCGCCGTCCCTTGGGAGGCGACTCGCGGCATCGGACGCTCGTTTGGTTACAACACAGCCGAAGGTGAAGCCGAGTACCTCAGCGGGGCCGAGCTGGTCCGGCTGCTGGTGGATGTCGTGGCAAAGGGGGGGAACCTGCTGTTGAACGTCGGTCCGGATGCATCCGGGGGGGTGACGGACCCACAGCAGGAACGTCTCAATGCGCTTGGGGGGTGGCTGGCTAGCCAGGGAGAGGCGATCTACGGGACGAGGCCGTGGGTGAGGTATGGGGACAACGGCGTCCGCTATACCCAACGCGACGGCCAGGTATACGTGTTCATCATGGACCCGTGGAACGCGGCACAGCTACCCCCCGAGCTGGTCGGGCGACCAGCCCGCTGGCTGGGTGAGGCCGGAGACCCCTGGCTGGCCGGGGAGACGGTCCGTTGCCCTCATCCCGACGAGTCCCACCCCGTTCGAGTCCTCGCCGTCGACGTCAGCTAGCCCGGCCGGTGGCTGGGGCGCGGCTACGCTCGAGACATGGTTTGCCCGGTGGGTGTTGAGGAGCTGGCGCTGCGCCTGGGCGTCAGCGAGGCGGGCGGGGAGCTGCCCGGCCTGCCCGGCGTCACGCGCCTGCCCGGCCCGGATTCCGCGGTGGTCCTGCTGGCCGACACCGCGGCGGGTGCCGCGTGGGCCCGCCAGCGCACGGCCGTCTTGTCGGCTCCGGAGCTGGAGCGGGCCGCGCGGTTCGTCGTCCCCGGGCTTGGCCAGACCTGGGCCGCGGCGCACGTGCTGGTGCGCGAGGTGCTGGGACGCGCCACGCGCACCCCTGCGGACCAGGTGCGGGTGTGGCCCGGGGAACACGGGAAACCGCTGACCGGCGAGGTGGAGTTCTCGCTGTCCCACACCGGCACCCTCGTGCTGATCGGGCTGGGCGGGCTGCCCCTCGGCGTGGACGTGGAGGCGCTCCCGTCCGAGCACACCGCCACGCAGGTCGGCGGGTGCCTACACCCGAGGGAGACCGCGGAACTACTCGCCCTGGCCCCGGACCGGCGTCCGGAAGCCTTCGCGCGGCTCTGGGTGCGCAAGGAGGCCATGCTCAAGGCCATCGGGACCGGGCTGCTGCGCGACGTGGCGGCCGACTACGTCGGCACGGGAGAGGACCCGGCCACGCCCATCGCGGGCTGGCGGATTCACGACATCGCCCTGCCGGGGGACTCCGCTCACCGGGCCGCGCTGTGCGTCAGCGTCCCCGGTTGACGCCTCCGCGCGATCCCTGAGCACCGCCCCGCACAGCTCAGGTTCAGGGGCTCGGGCGGCCCGCCGCTCACCCCCGCGACAAGGTCTCCTATAGGTTAGCCTTGCCTAACTAATGTCGTGGGTGAGCGCGTCGCCGCTGCCCTTCTCTCAGGAAGAATCCGATGCCTAGCTCTGTGCACGAGACATCTGCCAAGCCGCCGGGGTCCGAGGACGCGGCCGGTCGTCCGGACCGAACCCGAAGCCTCGCCCGGCCCATGGGACGCGCGGGTAGGTTAGCCCTTGTCGCCAGCCTCTACAGCACGCAGAACCTGTGCCTGGCCGCATACAACTACACGTTCCTGATCGCTGCCCAGAAGGCGGGGGTTTCGCTCCAGCTGATCGGTGCGGCCGCCGGGATCGCGATGATCCTGGTCCTCAAGTTTCTGTGGGCGCCGCTGCTGGACCGGTTCGGGTCCCGGCGGTTCGGCCACTACCGGGGCTGGCTGTTGCTTTGCCAGAGCCTGCTCGCGCTGGGTGCCCTGGGGTTGGCAGCCCTGGACCCGGGGCGCCATTTCGTGCTCATCATGGCGGTCTTCGCGGTGCTGTTCGTCTTCGCGGGCAGCCAGGACGTCGCCGCGGACGCCACCACGACCCGATTGCTGCCACCGGCCGATCGCGGGATCGGCAACGGCATCCAGTCGGCGGGCGGCTCCTTCGCCCAGGTCATGGGCGGCGGGCTGCTGCTGTTCGTCTCAGGCAGCCTCGGCTGGGGTGCCGCCATGGTCACGCTGGCCGTGCTGAGCGCGTTGCCGCTGCCGCTGGTCCTGCGCTGGTCCGAGCACGAGACCACGGCTCACCTGGACGCTCCGCACCTTCCCAAGCGGGCCCTAGCCTCGTTCTTCACGAGGCCAGGGGTGCTCCGGTGGGCATTCGCGCTCATGCCGCTCTACCTGGCTGGCGGCACCGTCTCGTACAACCTGGTCCGGCCGCTGCTGACCGCGGCGGGGTGGTCGGAGGCCCGGCTCGGGGTCGTCGTGGTGATCGCGGGCGGCCTCGCGGGCATCGTCAGCGGGGTGGCCGCGGGGCTGGTGGTTTCCCGGCTGGACGCGAGGAAGAGCCTGCTGGTGCTCGGACTCGTCCAGGCCGGTGCCAGCCTCGCCACCATTGGTCTCACCCTCGATCCGCAGTCGGTGCCGCTCGCTGTCGCCGTGGTCATCGCGTCCAATGCGGGTTTCGCCGCGATCGGTGCTGTGGTCTACACCATCTCGATGGACCTGACCCGGATCGGCAGTTCTGGAAGCGACTTCACGCTGTTCACGACGCTGTCCGGCATCATCATGGTGATCGCCGGGGGTCTGGGGATCGGCCTGTCCGGCTCGCTGGGTTTCACGGCGGTCAGCGTGGGGGCAGCCGTCCTTGCCGCCGTGGGGCTGGCCCTCACGCTCGCCCTCGCCGCGCCGGTGCTGGAGGAAGCCCAGGCCAGCAGGCGGCGCCTGTCGCTGGCCGCTTCGGACGCGGCGGTGGAGGCCCCCTGACCGTGCCGGGCCCGCGGCGAGGCGGCGGCCCCGCAGCGGCTGACCGTTGGGCTGCGGTTCTGTCACCGCGATGCCGTACCCTGCTGGCATGCCCAGTACTCGACTGACCGGAGCGCCCCGATGAGCGGCGGGCTCGCGGCACTCCTCGACGACGTCGCCGCCCTCGCCCGCGCCGCGGCCGCCAGCGTGGACGACGTGGCCGCGGCGGCCGGACGTGCCAGCGCCAAGGCCGCCGGGGTGGTGATCGACGACACGGCGGTGACGCCGCAGTACCTCACCGGCATCGACCCCAAACGCGAACTGCCGATCATCCGGCGGATCGCGATGGGCAGCCTGCGGAACAAACTGGTGTTCATCCTGCCCGCGCTGCTGGTGCTGAGCCAGTTCGCGTCCTGGAGCCTCACCCCGCTGCTGATGCTGGGCGGCGCCTACCTGTGCTACGAGGGGGCGCACAAGGTCTGGGGCAAACTGACCGGTCACCACCCCGAACACGGCACCCCGGTGCTCGAACGGGGCCCAGCCGCCGAGGAGCAGGTGGTCAAGGGCGCCATCACCACCGACTTCATCCTGAGCTGCGAGATCATGGTCATCGCCCTCAACGAGGTCGCGGCCGTCGGTTTCGTGAGCCGGACGCTGACGCTCATCATGGTGGCGCTCGGCATCACGGTGCTGGTCTATGGGGTCGTCGCGCTGATCGTGAAGATGGACGACGTGGGCCTGCACCTGGCCGCCAAGAACAGCGCCGCGGCGCAGCGGGCCGGGAACCTGCTGGTCAAGGCCATGCCGAAGGTGCTGACCGTCATCACGGTGATCGGCACGCTGGCCATGCTGTGGGTGGGTGGCCACATCATCCTGGTCGGCATGAACGACCTCGGCCTGGGCGCCCCCTACGCCTTCGTGCACGGGCTGGAGGAATCGGTGCACCACCTCGTCGCCGGTGGCCTGCTCGGCTGGCTCATCAACACCGCGTTCTCGCTGGTGCTGGGCCTGATCGTCGGGTTCGTGCTGGTTGGCGTCCTCGCCCTGCTGCCGTTCAAGACCGGTCACGACAAGACCACCGAACTCCAGGACGCCCCGGCGGCCCCGAGCGGCGAGGCCGATCCGGCCTGACCGGTGCCCCTGGCCGTCGGCAGACTGGGAACATGCCAGGTGAGGCCGCGAAACTGACGATCGAGCGGGTGCTGTGCGCCGTCGAGTGCGTACCGGCGGGCCGCGTGGTGAGCTATGGCGACGTCGCCGACCTGGTGGGCACCTCGGCGAGGAGGGTCGGGGCCATCATGGGGTCGGTCGGCGCCGAGGTGCCGTGGTGGCGGGTGACCAACGCCGCGGGGCGGCTCCCGATACACCTGCTGGCGGAGGCGTCGCGCCACTGGCAGCGGGAGGGGACGCCGGTGCATGGCGGACGCTGCCTGATGGCGCTCGCCCGCGTCGACCCGCAGCTGTGGGCGTCCGACTACGCCAAGGCCTGTTCCGGCCCGGCGAGCCCCTGACCCAGGCCGGGTCCGGTTCGGGCTCGGCCGATAGGGCCCGATGGTTTAGCCTTGGGTGCGATGACGAACCTGCAGGCAGAGGCCGCCTACCAGCGTGCCAAGGAGTCGTTCCGCAACCCGACGCTCGCGCTGCTGCACGGCCGGTACGCCCCGTTCGTCGTGGCGGCCCTGTCGGTGCTGTTCACCGCCGACCGGCCGACCATCGCGGTCTCGGACGCCCACGTCGAGGTCGCCGAGCTGGTGGAGCAGCTCCGGGCGGCGGGCTACGACGAGGAGGAACGCGTCCTGCCCGCGGGGACCGGGCGCGAGATCTGCCGCTACTGGGTGCGGGTCGGGTGGCTGGTCCCCCAGATCGAGGAAGACACCGAGGTGTACCGGCTGTCGGCCCAGGCGGTCGGGGCCTTGGAGATCGCGGGCCGGACCGGTAGCGGCCGGTCCCTGGTGTCCCGGTCCCGCGTCCGCACGCTGCTGGAGGCGATCGACCAGCTGAGCGTGAGCGCACAGACCGACCCCGAGCAGCGGCGGGCGAGCCTGCTGGAGCAGCGCCGGGCGATCGACGAGGAGCTCGCGCGGCTGGACCGCGACGGGTTCGACCCGGCCGACGACGACCAGCTGCTGGAGGAGGCCTACAACGTCCTCCACCTGTCCCGGGAACTGCCCGCGGACTTCGCCCGGGTCGCCGAATCCATCAAGGCCATGCAGCGGGACGTGGTGGCCGAGCTGCGCCGCGACGTGCGCCCGACCGGGGAGGTGCTGCGGGAATACCTGCGCCGCGGCCAGCACGTCATGGAGGCCACGCCGGAGGGGCGGGCCTTCTCGGGTGCGCTGAAGCTCATCGGGGACCCCGACCGCATCGACCACCTGACCACGCAGCTGCGCGACCTCGTCTCCTACCCGTTCGCGGGCCTGATGCTGCCCGGGCAGCGCAGCGAGTTCAACGCCATCGCCAGGCGGGTCGAGCAGGGGGTGCAGGAGGTGCTGACCGCCCAGCGGCGGGCGTCCCACGTCATCACCGCGCAGGTGCGCACCCACGACCCGGCCCGGGACCGCGAGGTGGACGACCTGCTGCGGGGCGTCATGGCGGGGTTCCAGGCCTGGATGCGTGAATCGCGGCCGGGCGAGGAGGTGGAGCCGGTGCGCAGTTTCCCCACGGCGGTGGTGGGGCACCTGCGCCAGTCCCTGAGCGACCCGCGGCCGCCGAGCAGCCCCCACCCGCTGCACTGCCCCGACGGACCGGCCGAGTTCGAGGACGCCGACACCCGGGCCTGGGGCGGCCCGCACTACCAGGAGCTGGAGGACTACGTCCGCCACCTCGATGGGGACGAGTTCGATCTGGCTACCGCGTTCGCCCAGGCGCCCGCCGAGTTGCGGCGTCCGGTGGACCTGCTGGGACTGCTGGAGATCGCCCACCGCAACGGCATGACCGAACACGAGACGGTGTCGGTGGTCGAGGCGGTGCGTCCCGACGGCACCGTGCGGCGGTTCGCTTTCGGGGCCGTGACCGCCAAGACCGTGGAGAAAGTGGAAGAAGAAACAGATGAGTGAACCTGCGGTGGCGACCGGGCCCGGCCCGGCCGAGGACGACCCCCGGGATGACGAGGGCGAGCCGTTCATCGAACCGGTCTCGATGGAGGACGACCCCGAGGGCTGTTTCCCGGGCGACCGGGGGGTGCTCGAACCGGAGGTGCGCAGGGTGCTGGCGCGGCTGCTGCAGCGCCGCTTCCTGCTGGCCGAACGTAACCGGGACGACTGGGCGGTGCTGATGGACAACCAGCAGGTCATCGAGTCGCGGCTGCACGACCTGTTCATCCGGCTGGTCGTCGACCCCGAGCGGGGGGTGGCCTACAAGCAGCAGGTCCGCAGCGACGACCTGGACACCCCGATCCTGCTGCGCGACGACGCCTACTCCCGGGAGGAGACCCTGGTGTTGGTGTATCTGCGCACGGTCTACCAGCGTGAGGCCGTGGCGGGGGAGACCTCGGCGCGCGTCGACGTGGAGGAGGTCGAGCAGACGGTGCTGAGCTACTTCGTCGAGGCCGACGCCGACACGGCCCGCAGGCAGCGCTCCATCCGCAACGCCCTGGCCCGGCTGGACAAGGACGGCCTGGTGGAGGAGGAGTCCGAGGGCCGCTACCGGATCAGCCCCCTGGTCGAGATCGTGCTCAGCGCGCAGCGGCTCCGCGAGTTGGGCGACTGGCTGCGCGAACACACCCACGCGTCCGGGTTCGGCGAGACGCGAAGTGAGGTGCCGCTATGACGATGCTCAACACACTGTTCGGGATGATCCCCGCGGCCTCCCTTGGCCAGCAGTGGCTGGCCGAGGAGCTGCAGCTGGTGAACTGGGGTGGCTACGACGGCGCGCACCGCCTGAGGTTCTCCCCGGCGGCGACGCTGCTGTGCGGGGGGTCGGGTTCGGGCAAGTCCACGTTGATGGATGCCTACATCGCGCTCATGATGCCGCACACGACGCCGTTCAACGGTGCCTCCAACGGCGGGGTGAGCGGGCGCGCCCGCGGTGGGGAGCAGCGCAACATCCTGGCCGCCGCGCGGGGGAAGCTGGACGAGTCCCGCACCGACGACGGCACGCAGGTGCGGGTGCTGCGCGGCGACGGGGCCGACACCTGGGCCGCGGTCGCGATGACCTGGGTCAACCACGATCGCTCCCGGTTCACCGCGGTGCGCGCCTGGTATATCCCCGCGTCCGCCCGGACCCTGGAGGAGGTCACGAAGGTGCGCGCGGTGTGCGAGGGCGCCTTCGTCCTCGACGGCCTGGAGCAGGCGGCGGCGCAGCGGCTCACGGACGCCGCGGTGCGGGCGGTGGGCCTGGAGACCATCGCCACCGACAAGGAGTTCGCGGCGCGGTTGCACTCGGTGCTCGGCATCGGGGCGGCGGGGTCCGGGGCCAAGGCGATGGGGCTGCTCGCCAGGATTCAGGCCGGTCAGCAGATCACCACGGTCGACGAGCTGTACAAGCGGATGGTCCTGGAGGAGCCGGAGACCCTGGCCGCGGCCGACGCCGTGGTCAGCCACTTCGATGAGTTGGAGGCGACGCGGCAGCGGATGCTGACCGCGCAGCGGCAGGTGCGGGCGCTGAGCCCGATCCGGGACTTTCGCGTCCGGCTGGAGGAGGCCGCCGAGCGGCTGCGGCTGATCGACGAGATCGGCGGTTTCGCGGACCCGGCCTCGCTCGCCACGCTGTGGCGCAACCGCCGTCGGCTCGCGCTGCTGCGGGCGGCCGAGGCCGAGCTGCGGGACCGCAAGGCCAGCCTCGACGCCGAGGTGAGTGCCCAGGAGGGGCTGGCCCAGGCCGCCGGGGCCGAGCGGGACGCCCTGGCCGAGGTGGTGCGCAGCTCCGGTGGCGCCCGGCTGGAGAACGCCGAACGGGAACTGGCGCAGGTGGTCCGGCGCCTCGCCGAGGTGCGTGCCGCCCGGGAGCGGTTCGACGAGGCGACCGCCTGCCTGGGTGAACCGGTCGGCTCACGCGAGGACTTCGTCGCGTTGCAGCGCCGCGCCGGGCAGGCGATCGCGGACGCGGGCGCCAGGGACACCGCCCGGCGCGCCCACGCGAGGGCGGTGTCGGCCACCGACTCGCTGCGGCAGCGGCTGGAGGAACTGGAGCAGGAGCACCGGGTGAGCCGGGGGCGGCGCGGCAACATCCCCACCGGGCTGCACGAGTGCCGCGAGCAGCTCGCCCGGGCCGCCGGGCTGCGCCCCGAGGAGTTGCCGTTCGTCGGTGAACTCATCGAGGTCCGCACCGAGTATGAGCCATGGCGGGAGGCGTTCAACCTAGCCCTCGGTGGTTTCGCGACGACGCTGCTGATCGACCAGGCGAAGCTGGACGGTTTCCGGTCGGCCATCAACACGGTGCGGTTGCCGCTGCGGCTGCGGTTCGAGGGCGTCCACACCGGGCACCGGCCCCGGCCCGGGGGTGACCCGCGCCGGTTGCCCGGGCGCCTGGACTACGCCGATTCGGTGTTCACCGGGTGGCTGCAGGACCGGCTGGAGGAACGCTTCGATTACGTCTGTGTGGATTCGGCGTCCGAGCTGGGCCAGCACCGCAAGGCGCTGACGATCACCGGCCAACTGTCCCAGGGCAGCCGGGGAGCCCACGGCGGCCACGGCGTGACCAACGTGCTGGGCTTCTCCAGCCAGCGCCGCCTCGACGAGCTGGCCAGGGAGATAGCCGCCGTCCGCGCCCAGTGCGAGCGGGCCGGGCAGGCCGAACGGGAGGCAGCGGCGGGGCTGGACGCGCTGGAGGCCCAGCGGGCCGCCTACGCCAGGGTCGCCGAATCGTCCTGGGAGCTGATCGACGTCGCCGGGGTGGAGGCCGAACAGGCCCGGTGGGAGCGGGTGCGTTCGGAGGTGATGGAGGCCAACCCCGAGATCGCCAAGCTCCGGCGGCGGATCGACGAGCTGAGGGCGAAGGAG
>JAUMWV010000014.1:36993-40093 GCA_030529455.1 Propionibacteriaceae bacterium
ACCCGGCTGAGGGAGGCCACGGGGCGGGCGAAGGCGAGGCAGGAGCAGGTCGCCTGCCGCTGGGGTGAGATCACCGACCAGGTCGACGACGCCCAGCGCGTCCTGGACGAGGCGGCGGAGGCGGGACGCGAGCTGTTGGCGTCCCAGGAGGACTACCTGGCTGGCCGTTTCGATCTGGCTGAGCCGTCCCAGGCGCCGAGCGCGGAGGGCGAGCTGACAAGGTTCGATGTCGCGATGGATGGTGCGGCGCAGCGCATGAGCGAGGACCGCGACACCGCCCAGCGCACCCTCGTCGACCAGCGGGAGAACCTGCGCCGGAGCCTGGAATCCTTCCTGGAGAACTGGCCCAACCCCAGCCTGCGCGCCGACCCCGACACTTCGGTGAAGGATTTCGAGCGCATCCTGGAGGGCCTGGAGACCAGCGGTCTGCACGAATTGGAGGCCGAATGGAAGAACAGCCTGCTGAAGCTGTCGGGCAACGATCTGACAAACCTCCATTCGACCTTGGAGCGGTCGCTGCGTGAGATCCGGGAACGGATCGAGCCGGTCAACGCGATCTTGCGGGACCTGCCCTTCTACGACGACGCCCACCGGCTGCAGATCACCCCGCGGGAGAACCAGTCCCAGGCGCGCAGGCGGTTCCGCAAGGAACTGCGGGAGGTCCGGGCCCAGATCGAGGCCGCGGGGACCGACACCGAACGCGCCGAGGCCTACACCAGGATGTCGCGGCTGATCGGGCGGATCAGGCGCAGCGCCCCCGACTTCGCCGAGCTGATCGATGTGCGCCACCACGTCCGGGTTAGCGCGGAGCGGATTCACGCGGTGACTAGGCAACACGTGTCTCTCTACGACCACATTGGGGAGAAGTCCGGCGGCGAATCCCAGGAACTGGTGGCCTTCATCGTCGGGGCGGCGCTGCGCTACCAGTTGGGGGACGCCGACGCCGAGCGTCCCCGCTATGCGCCGGTGTTCCTCGACGAGGCCCTCATCAAGGCGGACGCCCACTTCACCAAACGCGCCATCGGGGCGTGGCGCGGGCTCGGTTTCCAGCTGATTATCGGGGCGCCGAACGACAAGTACAGCGCCATCGAGCCCCACGTTGAGATGGAATACGCCATTCTCAAAGACACCGACGGCCGGTCTTGGGCGAAACCGAAGGCAGGCTTGGCGGAGCAGCCCAGGTGAGCCCGCGCCTGCTCGGCCCGGCGGAGGCCGCCGCCATCCTTGCGGCCAAGCTCGGTGAGGTGTGGCCCGAGTGGGTGTGTGACGAGCTGACCGGTTCCGCCCACCGGCCCATCGAGATCGCGTTGCGTCCGGGGGTGGGCGGCAACGCCGCGATCGAACGCGTCGGCCGGGAGCGCTGGACCGATTGGGGCATCGAGTGGGCGGGTATCGACCTGGACGACCTGCCCGGGGTGAGCTGTGAGAACCGCGAGGTTCGAGACGTTCGGCTGAGTGTGTCTCGTCCCTACCGGTTGCGCATCGAGACGTTGGACGCGGGGCTTGCCGCCATCGGCAGGCTCGGCGGGACGACCGGTCTCGATGTCGCGCGGTTCCGGCGGGTTGCGGCCCGGCTGTGCGCCGCGGGGGTGGGGCTGACCCCGGCTCTGCTGAAAAAGGCTTGCGACCTGAGCGAGCCAGACCTTGAGTCTGCGGTGAGCGCGGTGGCCTGGCTGAATGAGCACCCGGATCTGGGCGGCTGGACGCTGCGGCAGTTGCCGGTTCCCGGGGTGCACACGAAGTGGCTGGCGGACCACCTCGGGCTGATGCGCGACCTGACCGGACGCGACCTCACCGCTGAAACCCGGCCCCGGCTGTCGGTGGTGCATCTGACCTATGTCGATCCCCGGTATCTGGCTGGTGGCGCCCGGCGCCATGACGCCTGGACCAGCGGTGACCGGCACGACCTGGCCTATCGTCCGCGGGTGGTGGTGATCGTAGAGAACCGGGACGCCCGGCTCTGGTTCCCCGAGCATCCCGAGACGGTGGTCGTGGAGGGTGGTGGCAAGGCCGTCGCCCAGCTGGTCGGAGAGATCCCGTGGCTGCTCCAGGCCGAGCGGGTGATCTACTGGGGTGACATGGACAGCGACGGGTTCGCGATCTTGAACCATCTCCGGGCGGAGCTCGGGCCCAGGGGCGTGAGCGTCGACTCCCTGCTGATGGACGAGACGAGCCGGGTCAGATACGCCCACCTGGGTGTCAACTACGACCGGCACGGCGTCTCGCTGCGGCCGTCGGGCATCCGGCTCCCCCACCTGAGACCCGCCGAAGCCGAGTGCTATGCGTCCGTGGCCACGAGGGGCGATGCCGCCTTCCGCAGGATCGAGCAGGAGCGGATCAGTACCGATGACGTGGCCGCGGCGTTGACGGCCCTGCTCAGCGGAGACCCGGATGGGTGCTGAGGGTCGTCGGATTCGCTAGCGGGGCATCAACTAGAGTGCCTGCATCACGACCGGTTCCGCCCTTTTGGGTCCAGGGCCGGTCTTCGCTTTCTCGCATAGGAGGATTCGGCGGCGGGCGCACCGGCGGTGCCGCGGCGGGAAAGCGACCGCGAGGTTTAGGGCGGTTCCTGATCGCGCTGGGATGTTGGCGTCCCGTTGCCGTTGTCTGAGTGGGTACTTGCATCTGCCACAGTGTCAGGGTGTGTGGTGAAGGCATGGATCACGGTTTCGGACTGCTTCGGATCGGGTTGTTCTCGACACTGTCGAGGATCAGCGTCCGCATGTTGCGGCACTACCAGGAGCACGGTGTGCTGATGCCAGCGTGGGTGGACGAGTTCAGCGGGTACCGGTTCTACCACCCGGATCAGCTCGCCCAGGCTGGGCTGGTCGTGCTGCTGCGCGATGCCGGTTTCAGCATCGACCAGATCGCCAGGCTGACGGAATCGTCCGATCCTTCCAGCGTCGAGGAGGCGATCGCTGTGCAACGTGAGCGGCTCTGCCGGGACCGCGAAGCGATACATGACCGCCTCCTGGCGCTGGATCGTGTCAGCACCGCATTGAAAGGAAAACCAGACATGACTGAGGTCACCGTCAAGACCCTGCCCGAGATGCACGTCTTGAGCCTGCGCAAGATCATCCCCAGCTATTTCGACGAGAAG
>JAUMWV010000015.1:0-19743 GCA_030529455.1 Propionibacteriaceae bacterium
TTCCTGCGGCCATCGCCAAGGGCGTGGAAGAGGCCAAGAAGCACTTCTTCCGCGTGCCGCTGATCCAGCGCACCATCCCGCACCCGGTCATCGGCGAGAAGGCGGCGGGCATCGTCATGCTCCGCCCGGCCTCGCCGGGTACCGGTGTGATCGCCGGTGGCTCGGCCCGCGCGGTTCTCGAGTGCGCTGGCCTGCACGACGTGCTGGCCAAGTCGCTCGGCTCGCCGAACGCCATCAACGTCGTGCACGCGACGGTGGCGGCGCTGAAGAGCCTGGAGACCCCCGAACAGGTCGCGAAGCGGCGTGGCAAGGCGGTCGAGGACGTCGCCCCGGCGGCTCTGCTCCGCGCCCGCAAGGAGGAGGTGGCTTCCTGATGGCGAAGCTGAAGGTGACCCAGGTCAAGTCGGCCATTGGTGGGCTCAAGAACCAGAAGGCGACCCTGCATACCCTGGGTCTGAAGAAGGTCGGCCAGTCGGTCGTCCGGGAGGATCGTCCCGAGGTGCTCGGGATGATCCACACCGTGCGGCACCTGGTGACCGTTGAAGAGGTGAAGTGAGATGGCGCTGAAGATCCATCACCTGCGTCCGGCTCCTGGAGCCAAGACCGCCAAGACCCGCGTCGGTCGCGGTGAGGGCTCCAAGGGCAAGACCGCTGGCCGCGGCACGAAGGGTACCGGCGCGCGCAAGAACGTGCCCGATACCTTTGAGGGCGGCCAGATGCCGATGCATATGCGTCTGCCGAAGCTCAAGGGCTTCAAGAACCCGTTCCGCGTCGAGTACCAGGTCGTGAACTTGGGTGCGCTGGGCGAGCTCTTCCCCGAGGGCGGCGACGTCACGGTCGCCGACCTGGTCGAGAAGGGTGCCGTCCGGGCCGGACGCCTCGTCAAGGTGCTCGGCACCGGTGAGGTCTCCGTCAAGCTCAACGTGACGGTGGACGCCTATTCCAAGTCCGCCAAGGACAAGATCGAGGCCGCAGGCGGCACCGCCAACGTGCGCTGAGGCCAGGACAGATCACAGCACGGCTGGTGGCCGGTCCCTGAGGGGATCGGCCACCAGCCGTGTTTCATGTGGGCCCAAGACAGCGAAACGAAGCCCAGGGTGGCCCCTCGGGCGTGGATAATTCCGGCGAGGGCCTGGTGGTCGGGGAGGGACAGCCAGGCCCTCGCCTCGGCACCGGACGGTGCCCCGGCGAGGAGGTGGCCCGCGCGCAGGGCGGCGCCAAGCAATCCTGGGCCCGCCGAGTTTTCGTCGTTTCGGTGGTCCTTGATAGGCTGCCTTGGTTGCCCGTGTGGCTTCGGCTTGCCCATGACTAGATAGTGAGACTGGATGCTTTCCGCTTTCGCCAATGCGTTCAAGACCCCGGACTTGAGGAAGAAGATCCTCTTCACGCTATTCGTCCTTGCCGTTTTCCGGCTCGGGTCGATGATCCCGGCGCCCAACGTCAAGTTGTCGGCGATCAACGAGTGCCGCATCGCGGCGCAGAGCGGCACCAACGCCGGGCTCTATTCGATCATCAACCTGTTCTCCGGCGGGGCGTTGCTGCAGCTGGCGATCTTCGCCCTGGGCATCATGCCGTACATCACGAGCTCCATCATCATGCAGCTGCTGACCGTGGTCGTGCCGCGGCTGGAGGCGCTGAAGAAGGAGGGCGCCGCAGGTACCGCGACGATCACCCAGTACACCCGCTACCTGACGCTCGTCCTCGCGGTCATCAACGCGACCGCCTTCGTGACGATGGCCGTCAACGGCCAGATCTTCCCCGAGTGCCACACCCCGATCCTCTACAGCTACGACCTGTTCCCGATCATCGTCATGGTGCTGACCATGACGGCGGGAACCAGCCTCATCATGTGGATGGGCGAGCTCATCACCGAGCGCGGCGTGGGCAACGGCATGTCGGTCATGATCTTCACCCAGATCGCCGCGCAGTTCCCCACCTCCCTGTGGGCGATCAAGAAGAGCCGCGAGTCGGTCAGCGAGGCCAACGCCTGGTTCGTGTTCTCCGTGGTGGTCGCCATCGGCCTGCTGGTGATGCTCGGCGTCATCTACATGGAACAGGCCCAGCGCCGCATCCCGGTGCAGTACGCCAAGCGCATGGTCGGACGCCGCCTGGTCGGTGGGACCACCACCTACATCCCGCTCAAGGTCAACCAGTCCGGCGTCATCCCGGTGATCTTCGCCAGCTCGATCCTCTACCTGCCGGTGCTGTACACCCTGTTCCGGCCAGATAGCGACTTCTCAGGCTGGCTGAACGCCTACTTCAACCACGACAGCTTCCTCTACAGCGCGGTGTTCTTCGTCATGGTCATCGCCTTCGCCTACTTCTACGTGTCCATCACGTTCAACCCTGAAGAAGTGGCCGACAACATGAAGAAGTACGGCGGGTTCATCCCCGGGGTGCGGGCGGGCAAACCCACCGAACGCTACCTCGCCTACGTGCTGAGCCGCCTGACCGCGCCGGGCTCCCTCTACCTGGCCTGTATCGCGCTGATTCCGACGGCGGCCTACGCCCTGCTCAAGGCCGGGCAGAACTTCCCGTTCGGCGGCACCAGCATCCTCATCATCGTGGGCGTTGGGCTTGATACGGTGAAGCAGATCGAAAGCCAGCTCCAGCAGCGCAACTACGAGGGGTTCCTGAAGTGAGACTACTGATCATGGGCGCCCCGGGTGCGGGCAAGGGCACCCAGGCGTCGAGCCTGGCCGGGCGCTATCAGGTTCCCGCGATCTCCACCGGCGACATCTTCCGCTACCACATCAAGAACGCCACGCCGCTCGGCACCCAGGTCAAGGCGATCATCGACTCCGGTGAGTATGTCTCGGATGAACTCACCGAGCAGATCGTCGCCGACCGGCTCGGCCAGCCCGACGCCGAATCCGGTTTCCTGCTCGACGGGTTCCCCCGGACCATGCACCAGGTGCACTTCCTGGACGATTATCTTCGGGCCCAAGGCCAGGACCTGGACGCCGTGGTGTCGTTGCAGGTCGAGCCGGACGAACTCGTGCAGCGGCTGCTCAAACGGGCTCAGATCGAGGGGCGTGCCGACGACACCGAGGAGACGATCCGGCGCCGCATGGAGGTCTACGCGGGCCAGACCGCGCCGCTGCTGTCCCACTACGAGGAAGCCGAGCTGCTCGTCGAGGTCGATGGCACCGGCAGCCTCGACGAGGTGCGGGACCGGATGTTCGCCGCCCTCGACCAGCACATCGCCCGCATCGAGGCCATGCGCGCCCGGTGGTCGCGCCGATGATCGAAATCAAGACCGACGCCCAGCTCATCGCCATGCGGGCCGCCGGGCTCGTGGTCGCCGCCGGGCTGGACGCGATGCAGAACCTCGCCCGTCCCGGCGTGAGCACCGCCGAGATGGACGCCGCGGCCCGCGAGGTGCTCGCCGAGGCTGGGGCCACCTCGTCCTTCCTCGGCTACGGGGCCGAATATGGGGTGGGTTTCCCGGCCGTGGCCTGCATCTCGGTCAACAACGAGATCGTGCACGGCATCCCCGGGGAGCGCCCGCTCGCCGAAGGAGACCTGGTGTCCTGCGACTTCGGGGCGATCCTGGACGGCTGGCACGGTGACGCTGCCCGGTCCTTCATCATCGGGGAGGGAAAGGCCGAACACGTCAAGCTGGTGGCCGACACCAAGGAGGCGCTCTGGCGCGGCATCGCCGCGGCCCGGCTCGGCGGCAAGACCGGTGAGATTTCGGCGGCGATCCAGGAGTACGTCCGGCAGCTGCGGGCGGGCTACGGCATCGTCCGCGAATACACCGGGCACGGCATCGGCAGCGAGATGCACATGGCGCCCGACATCCCCAACTTCGGGCGCCGCCACCACGGCGTGCGGATCGAGCGCGGCATGGCCATGGCCATCGAACCCATGATTACGCTGGGCACCCACCAGACCAGCGTGCTGGCCGACGAGTGGACGGTCGTCACCCGGGACGGTTCCTGGGGAGCCCACTGGGAGCACACCATCACCGTCACCGAGCGGGGCGTGTGGGTGCTCACCGCCGCCGACGGCGGCGAGGCCGAGCTGAACCGCCTGGGCGTCCCCTTCGGTCCCCTGGCCGACTAGGCCGACCCGACCTAGGCTGGGGTCATGGATGCGGGTTTTACGACGAGCTTCGACGGGGCGCGGCTGTTCACCAGGACCTGGCTGCCCGCCGGTGACAGCGTGGGCGTCCTCCAGATCGTCCACGGGATGGCCGAACACTCCGGACGTTACGAGGCGTTCGCCAAGCGGCTCACGGCCGCTGGTTGGGCGGTGTACGCCCACGACCACCGCGGACACGGCCACACCGCCGTCGACGCCGGAGCGCTGGGCCACCTCGCCGACCAGGGCGGGTGGAACCGCGCGGTGCGTGACCTCGGGGTGATCGGCGAGATCGCCCGCGGTGCCCATCCGGGGCGTCCCCTCGTGCTGTTCGGGCACTCCATGGGATCGCTGCTCGTCCGCGACTACCTGCGCGACCACAGCGGTCGGGCCGACGCGGTGGTGCTGTCGGGCGCGCCGTCGGAGAAGTCGGCGGTGCTGACCGCGGTGGGGAGGGCGGTCGCGGAGGCCGAGGCGCGCCTGCGCGGGCCCCGGGAACGCAGCGTGCTCATGAACAGCCTCACCTTCGGCCTGTTCAACCGCGACTTCCGGCCCGCCCGGACCCAATTCGACTGGCTCAGCCGCGACCCGGCCCAGGTGGACGCCTACATCGCCGACCCGCTGTGCGGCGGAGTCCCGACGGTCCAGTTCTTCCGCGACCTGCTGTTCGGCCTGCGGCTGGTGAACTCCCCCGAGGCGCTGCGCGACGTCCGGCGGGACCTGCCGGTCTACCTCCTGTTCGGGGAGATGGACCCGGCCGCCGAGCGGGGACGCGGAGCGCGCAGGCTCCGGGCCGCCCTGTTGGCGGCGGGCGTCACCGACGTGACGCTGAAGCTGTACCCCGGCGGGCGGCACGAGATGCTCAACGAGATCAACGCCGACGAGGTCACCGACGACCTGATCGGCTGGCTGGAGGAGCGCCGGGCGCGCCTCGCCGGGTGAGCTGGAGCTTGGACTATCACCGAATTGTGATCCCAGATATCGCCCGGATGCCACCGGCGGCGTGTTGGATGGGATGACCGGGCGCCACGGCGGTGCCCGGGTAGGCACAACGGAGTCGTGACATGGCTGTCAATACGAAGAGATCATGGCTCAGCGCACCGCAGGCCGCGCCGCGGTTGCCTCAGAGCCAAATCGAGCACCTGTACCCGAGGTTACGTTTTCAGGTGTTCATGGGCATTTTCATCGGGTACGCAGGGTTCTACCTGATTCGCAACAACATTCCACTGATCGCCCGGGTCATTGAGAGCGAGGGGTGGATCGACAAGGTCGGCATTGGTTTCGTCGCCAACGCGGTGCTGATCTCCTATGGCTTATCCAAGTTCTTCATGGCGACGGTCTCGGACCGGTCCAACGCCCGCTACTTCCTGCCGCTCGGCCTAGCCCTGTCGGCAGTCTGCAATTTCATCGTCGCGTTCGTGCCCGCCTTCTCGGCCTCCCTGGCGCTGTTCGCGATCATCATGTTCGTCAACGGCTGGGTGCAGGGCATGGGCTGGCCACCGTGCGGCCGGGTGCTGGTGCACTGGTTCTCCACCACCGAGCGGGGCTGGAAGACCGCGGTCTGGAACACCGCCCACAACGTGGGCGGCATGGCGGTCGGCGCGATCGCGGCCTGGGGCCTGTCCCTGACCGGCGGTGCCTGGCAGGCGGCGTTCTGGTTGCCCGCGGTGTTCGCGCTGGTCGTGGCGGCGTTCGCCTGGTGGGTCATCCGCGACACCCCCGAATCGGTGGGCCTGCCGCCGATCGAGGAGCACCGCAACGATCCGGCGAAGGTCGAGGTCGAGAAGTCCCAGCAGCCCTACTGGTCCATCGTGCTGCGCCACGTGATCCTCAACCCGGTGATGGTGTACCTGGCGCTGGCGAACGTGTTCGTCTACGCGCTGCGCTATGGCGTCCTGAGCTGGACGCCGACCTACCTGTCCGAGGTGCATCACGTGTCGATCACCAAGGGCATCGCCGGGTTCTCGCTCTACGAGCTGGCTGGCATTTTCGGGACGCTGGCCTGCGGCTGGGTCTCGGACAAGGTGTTCCGCGGCAACCGCACCATCACCGGGATCGTGTTCATGGCCGGGGTTGGGCTGTTCCTGGTGTTGTACTGGTTCGCCCCCGTCGGCACGCCCTACTGGCTGCTCATGGTCTACCTGTTCTTCATCGGGGCGTTCATCTACGGACCGGTGATGCTCATCGGGTTGCAGGCGCTCGACATGTCGGCCCGTAACGTGGCAGGGACCTCGGCCGGGTTCACCGGGCTGTTCGGCTACGTGCTGGGCGCGACCATGGCTTCGACCGGTACCGGCTGGGTGATCCAGCACTACGGCTGGGATGTCACCTATGGGATGCTGAGCGCGTTCGTGGTCGTGGCGATCCTGCTGCTGACGCTGGTGTGGCCGCACGAGAAGCGCCTGATGGATCACCACCGCTCGATCAGCGAGAGCTAGTCCCAGCAACCTGGCCCACCGGCGTCGCCCCGCCCTACGGTGTGGCGCCGGTGGCCGGTGTGGAATAGTTGGCGGATGCACAAGGACTCAGCACTACCGGGCAACCTGGACATCGCGCGCGCCGCGTGCCTGAAACCGCTGACCGAGGTGGTGGAACCGTTCGGGATCGCAGCGGATCGGCTGATTCCGTACGGGCGCAAGCTGGCCAAGGTTGACCTGGGTGTGCTGGAGGACCTGCCCGAACGGCCGCGCGGCAAGTACATCGTGGTCACCGCGACCACCCCGACGCCGTTGGGGGAGGGGAAGACTACGACCGCGGTGGGGCTCGCGCAGGCCCTGAACCGGCTCGGCGAGCGCACGATGCTGACGCTGAGGCAGCCGTCCATGGGGCCGACCTTCGGCGTCAAGGGTGGTGCCGCCGGTGCCGGGTACAGCCAGGTGGTGCCGATGGAGGAGCTGAACCTGCACCTCACCGGTGATGCCCACGCGGTCGCCGCGGCGCACAACCTGCTGGCCGCGGTCGTCGACAACCACCTCTTCCAGGGCAACGAGCTGGGCATCGACGAGCGCACCATCACCTGGCGGCGGGTGCTCGACGTCAACGACCGGGCGCTGCGCAACATCGTCATCGGCCTGGGCGGGCGGATGGATGGCGTCACCCGGCAGGCGGGTTTCGACATCACGGCAGCCAGCGAGGTCGGTGTCATCCTGGCCATGGCGACGTCCCTGGCTGACCTGCGGCAGCGGCTGGGACGCATCGTGGTCGGCTACACCCGCGACGGCAGGCCGGTCACGGCGGAGGATCTGAAGGCCGCCGGTTCGATGGCGGTCATCATGAAGGAGGCGATCCACCCCAACCTGCTGCAGACGCTGGAGCACACCCCCGTGCTGGTGCACGCGGGCCCCTTCGGCAACATCGCGACCGGCAACAGTTCGATCGTGGCCGACCAGATCGGGGTGCGCAGCGCCGACTACGTGCTGACCGAGGCGGGGTTCGGTTCCGACATGGGAGCGGAGCGGTTCTTCAACATCAAGTGCCGGGTCTCGGGGCTGCGTCCGGATGGCGCCGTCATCGTGACGACGGTGCGCGCGCTCAAGGCCCATTCGGGGCGGTTCCAGATCGTCCCGGGCAGGCCGCTGCCGCCGGAGCTGCTGGCCGAGAGCCCAGACGACGTGCGTGCCGGGCTGGCGAACCTCGCCAAACACATCGACATCGTGCGAGGGTTCGGGGTCGTCCCGGTGGTCGCGATCAACGCCTTCCCGGGGGACCACGACAGCGAACACCGGGTGATCGGTGAGCTGTGCGAGAGCCTCGGCGTCCACTACGCCGTCAGCAGGCACGTCGCCGAGGGCGGTGCGGGGGCGCTAGACCTGGCGCGGGCGGTGATGGCGGCGTGCGAGCAACCCGCCGAGCTCCGCTACACCTACGACCTGGGCGAGACCCTGCGGGCCAAGATCGTCGCGGTCGCCCGCGAGGTCTACGGCGCCCAGGACGTCACGTTCAATCCCGTCGCGGCCCGCGAACTCGACCGGATCGAGAGCCTCGGTTACGGCGAGCTGCCGGTGGTGCTGGCCAAGACCCACCTGTCGATCTCGGCGGACAAGGCGCTGGTGGGTGCGCCGCGCGGGTGGATTCTGCCGGTGCGCGAGGTACGGTTGGCGGCGGGAGCAGGCTACGTGTACGCCATCTGCGGCGACATGTCCACGATGCCGGGCCTGGCCAAACACGCGGCGCTGGAAGTCATCGACCTGGACGGCGACGGCGAGACCGTCGGGCTGAGCTGAGCCCGCCGGAGGCGGCGCGGACAACCGGTAGCGGGCGGCGAGATCGCTGGAGTGGCGCCGGTAGACTGAGCCCGTGAACGAGTTGCCATTGTCGTCGAAGTACCGCGTCCGCGCAGGCGAGGCCGTGGACGATGCTGAACGTGAGGACCTGGCCGACCGGCTGGCGCTGGAGTTCACCGATGGCCGGATCACGCAAGAGGACTACCTCAGCAAACTGGATGTGGTCTACCGGGCGGCGACGCTCGGCGAGCTCGCGCCGGTGGCCGAGCTGCTGCCGCCCAAGCAGACCCACCAGGTGCCAGCGATCGTCGGGCAGGGTTCCCAGCCGCCAGGGGTCGTGAGCCAGGGACGCAACGTGTTGTCGCACACGATGCTGGCGCTCGCCGGTCTCGGCGTCCTCAGCATCGTCGCGATCGTGCTGCTGGTGCTGCTGGCCCTGTGAGCTGACCAGGCAGAGCCGAAAGGGCGGCGCCGGTGAGCCGGGACGATGGTCCCGTGGCCCGGCTTGCTGCCAGACCCGCACCGGCGCCGCCCCCCTCGAGCGAGCGGCCTCAGCCCTTCGTCGCGCCGAGCGTGAGCCCAGCCACGAACTGTTTCTGCAGGACGAAGAACACGAACAGCACCGGCAGCGCCGCCAGGATCGAGCCAGCCGAGACCAGGTTGTAGTCGGTGAAGAACGGACCCTTGAGGTTGTTCAGCGAACTGGTCACCGGGAACTTGTCCCCGGACTGCAACAGCACGGTCGCCCAGAAGAACTCGTTGTAGATCCACGCCACCTGCAAGGTGGCCAGGGCGGCCAGCGGCGGGCGGCACAGCGGCAAGGTCAGGCCCCAGAACTGCTGCCACACCGACGCGCCATCCAGCATCGCCGACTCGTAGATCTCCTTCGGCAGCGTCTTCATGTAGTTGCTCAGCACGAAGGTGCAGAACCCGGTCTGGAACGCGGTGTTGATGAGGATCACCCCGAGGTGGGAGTTCAGCAGCGTCCCGGACTCGGAGATCCAGGTCGGCAATTCGGTTTCGCGGAAGAGCCGGTAGATCGGGATCAGCAGCGATTGGGGCGGCAACAGGTTCGCCGACACGAAGATCGCCAGCATCGTGAAGTTGAACCGGAAGCTGAACCTAGCCAGCACGAAGGCCGCACACGACGACAGCGCCAGCGTCGCGGCGACCGCGCCGAAGGTGATGATCGCCGAGTTGATGAAACTGGTCTCGAATCCGCCCTGGTTCCACGCCTTGATGTAGTTGTCGAAGGTGAAACCGCCGAACGACAGATAGCCGTGCTGGGAGGTGTAGGAATAGTCGCGCAGCGAGTTCAGGGCCGCCCACAGCAGCGGGAACAGCCACAGCAGCGCGCTGCCGATCAGGAACACGTGCAGCAGGATTCGGGCGGGCGTCACCGGACGCTTCCGGATCATCTCAGGCTGGGTGCTCACGAGTTCTCTCCTTTCATGACGACGCGCAACTGAATCAGGATGAACACCGAACTCAGGATCAGCATGATGGTGGCCAAGGCCGATCCGAAGCCGATCCTGCTGGCCTCCCCGACGACGTTTTGCGTCACCAGGGTCGAGATCAGCTCAAGGCCGTTGCGTCCCCGGTTGATGACCCAGGCCAGGTCGAAGGCCCGCAGGCCCTCGATCACCGTGATCGTCAGCACGATGATGTTGATGGGACGCAGCACCGGGAACACGACCCGCAGGTAGGTCTGCACCTGGCCCGCGCCGTCCAGCGCGGCGGCCTCCCGCAACGCCGGGTCGATACTCTTCAGCCCGGACAGGTAGAGCAGCATGATGTAGCCGGTGTGGCGCCACCCGTTGGCCAGGATCGCGGCCCACAGGTTGATGGTGGAATCCCCATACCAGTCGATCTGGGTGCCGAACAGCGCGTTGAGGAGTCCCTGGTCGCGGCTGTACATCAGCTGCCAGATGAAGCCGATGAGGGCGGCCGACAGCACGACGGGCAGGTAGAAGGAGGTCTGGTAGAACCGGCTGCCCCGGATCTCCTTGTCCAGCAGCACCGCGAAGAACATACCGAGTGGGGTGAAGACCAGGAAAAGCGCGCCCAGCCACAGCAGGTTGTGCCACAGCGCGGGCCAGAACGGGGGATAGATCGTCGTGGCGTCCACGTAGTTCTGGAACCCGACGAACTTGATGTCGGCGAGCGTGCCGATGCCGTCCCAGGCGGTGGTGGACAGGGCGACCGTGGCCAGAGCAGGAAGCCAGATCAGCCCGACCACCAGCAGGGTCGGGATCAGAGCCATCAGGACCGGAACGGCCTTGTCCCTCGACGAGAGCCGAGGCTGCTGTCGCGTACCGCGAGGGTCGGGTGATCTGCTCATCGAGGCTCCCTCAGCTCGCGAAGATGGACTTCTTCTGATCCTCAACGTTCTTCAGCACGCTGCCGATGGACGCGGGATCTTTGATGAACTGCTGCAGCGCGGGACCGACCACGGTCGAGGCGAAGTCGGGACGCGAATCGCGGTCGAGGAACTGGGAGATGTTCTTGGCCTCCTCGACGATCTTGACGGCCTTCTTCTGGAGCGCGTTGTAGCCGGACGAATCGGCCTTCGAGTTCGCCGCGATGACCGACGGGTCGGCCTTGACGGTGATGTTCACCGCCGCCGGTGTGCTCAGGTAGAGCAGCAGATCCTTGGCCGCGGCCGGGTTCTTGGGTTTGGCCGACATCATGAACCCGTCGACGGGGGCCTCGACCACGTCGGTGCCGATCGCGGGGTCCACCTCGGGGAAGACGAAGAAATCGAGGTCGTCCTTGGCGTCGGTGTTCGCGAACTGCTGCTGCATGAACATCCCGAGCAGGTAGACGCCGGACTTCTTCTGCAGCAGGCCCTGGGCGGCCTCCTGCCAGGTGCGCCCGAGGGCGGCCTCCTCGTGGAAGGGCAGGAGCTCGCTCCAGGTCGCGAAGACCTTCTTGATCTTCTCCCCGTCCCAGGCCTCCTCACCGGCCATGAGCGAGACGTGGAAGTCGTAGCCGTTGATGCGCAGGTTGAGCATGTCGAAGGTGCCCATGGCCTCCCAGCCGTCCTTGTCGGCGAAGGCGATCGGGGTCAGGCCGTCGGCCTTCATCTTCTCGTTGAGGCTCATCCACTCGTTGAGCGTCTTCGGCGGCGCGTAGCCCCGTTCGGCGAACACGCTGGGGCGGTAGAAGACCGCCCACGGGTAGTAGGTGGAGGGCACGAAGATCTGCTTGCCGTCGGCGGTGCTGGAGGCGGCCTTCATCGATTCCGGCATCCCGTCGATCTTCTCCCAGACATCGGAGATATCGCCGACGAGGCCCTTCTTCGCGAAGTAGCGTGCCCGGTAGCCCGCGAACCAGGTGAAGACATCGTCGGGGCTGCCCTGCAGGTAGTTATTGATGCTCTCCTTGAAGGCCTCGTGCTGGATGGTGTTGATCTTCACCTGGGTTCCGGTGAACCCGGCCATCATCTCGGCGAAGGCCTTCTTGGGGATCTCATCGGACTGGTAGGAGCCGACCGTCACGCCGGATGCGGCACCACCGGAGCCGGACGATCCGCCGCAGGCGCTGAGCCCGGCGATGGCGCCCAGTCCCAGAGCACCGGCGAACAGCTGGCGGCGTCCGAAATGGGGGAGGGGGATGGTGGGGGTTGGCATGTTTTCTCCTTTGAACATTCGGTCAGGAACTCGCCCGGATGACGAGTTCGGTCGGGAAGATCCGGTGCCCCGGCAGGCGGCCCTGCGTGGCATCGAGCAGCATCTGGACGGCCTGTCTCCCGTAGTCCTGGATCGGCTGGGCGATCGTGGTGAGGGCGGGACGCAGGCGGGTGCCCAGCGCGTGACCGTCGAAACCGACGATCCGCAGGTCGTGGGGAATCCGGAGCCCGCGGCTGCGCGCGGTCTCGTAGGCTCCGGCCGCCATCCGGTCGGAGGCGCAGAACACCGCGTCCACGTCGGGGCGGGCGTCCAGCAGGGCGGCGAGCCCGAGCCTGCCGGACTCGGCCGCGTAGTCGCCGTGCACGACGAGGGACGGGTCGTAGCGCTCACCCATCGCCTCGCGATACCCGGCGAGCCGCTGGATGCTGCCCGGGGCGTCGGTCGGTCCGGCGATCATGCCGATCGTGGTGGCGCCCCGCTCGGTGAGGTGGTTGACCGCATCCACCGCGCCCTGCCGGTCGGTGACGGTGATCGACCACAGGTTGGGTTCGCTGACCCCCTCGGGCAGTTGCCCGCACACCACGACCGGCACCTCGGCCGCGACCAGGGCGTCCATCATCGGGTCGGCGACGTGCGGGCTGAGGTGGACGACGCCGTCGACGTGGCGGGAGTCGAGGAAGCGCGCGGTGCGCCGCCGCTCCTCCTCGGTGCCCGCCAGCAGCAGCACGAGCGCGATGTCGGTGCCCGACAGCCCGTCGGAGACGCCCTGCAGCAGGCGGCTGAAGGTCGGGTCGTCGAAGAGTTCCTGCTGGGGCTGGGTGAGCAGCACCGCGATGGCGTTGTTGCGGCCGGACGCGAGCGAGGCGGCGTGGGGGTTGCGCCGGTATCCGGTGCGCTTGATCGCGGCCTCCACGGCCCGCCGCGCCTCGGGGCTGACCCGGGGCGAGTCGTTGAGCACGCGGCTGACCGTCCCGCGGGACACCCCGGCGGCTGCGGCGACGTCAAGGATCGTTGGTTTGGCCACCGCTCAGCCCTCCACCCGGATGCTGAACTCGATGCTCGCGGCCTGGGGCCACAGCTGGTAGCGGGGCAGGACGTCCGGCCCGCAGGAGCGGCTGCCCAGGCCGTGCTGGGCCGCGTCCAGGTAGAGGTGCACCCCCCGGCTGGGGCCGAGCTCGTGCTGGTGCCGGGCCGCGGTCAGCTCGTGGGCGTCGTGCCTGGTGAGCGTGAACCCGACCGGGGCGCCCAGGATCCGCAGGTGCAGGGTCGGCAGGCCCTCGCCAGAGACGCTCAGCTCCACCAGCCCGCCCCGGTGACCGCTCTCTTGCGGCACCGCGTAGGGCGTGGTCAGGGCGTCGATGCTGCTGCGGAACCGGCCGAACCTGGCCGCGGCCCGCGAGTCGGGGTAGTTCTCGCCCGGGCCGGTGCCCAGCCAGGACGCCTCGCTGTAGCCGCCGGGCAGCAGCAGGTGCAGCCCAGCCCGCCCCCAGGTGGTGTCGGCCGTGGGCCGGATGGGGGCCAGGTCGACGCGCCCGAAGAGTAGGTCGTCCGAGCCCCACCAGGTCCTGGTGACCGCGGCTCCGTGGTTGCCCTGGGCGGGCAGGAGCCGCTGTTCGCTGACGAGGCGGTCGTGGCCCACGGTGACGCTCAGGGTGCGGGCGGTGAGCCGGTCCAGGCCCGCGGCGCGGCGGCGGTCGGCCGAGGATGGCCCGGCGGCGCCGCGGCCGCGGGTGGCCTCGGGCGGGGCGAGCTCGTAGGAGCCGCCGGTGCTCAGCGAGTCGTTCTCGGTCGGCGCGCGCCACAGCTCGACGCCCTCCTCGGTGATCCGGACGCCGGAGACGCCGGTCAGGGCGCCGGTGCGGGCGTCGAAGGACGCCGGGCCCACCCGGACGCGGCCGCCGTCGGCGGTGGGCCCGGCGGGGACGATCAGGGGCCGGGCGGCAGGTAGGGAGTCCAGGCGGCGCTGGGCGGTGCTGAGGACGTGCCCCGCACCGGCCCACGGGGTGTCGGCCGCGAGTTCGGCGGTGACCGTCAGCCACGAGTGGGCCTCGGTGCTCGCGTCCGGCAGGTCGGGCAGCGGCACGGTCGCGCTCTCGCCCGCCGCGATCTGCGGGTTCGGGAGCTCGCCCGCCGCGCGGACCTCACCGGCGACCTCCCAGCTCCACCGGAACGCGATCCCGGCGGTGTCGAGGGCGTGCTGGAGGTTGCTCACGGTGAGGTGGCGCTCGTCGAGGCCGAGCCGGATCGGGGTGATGACGGCGGCCAGCTCGGTCAGCCCGGGGCTCGGCGAACCGTCGGCCAGCACCAGGCCGTCCATGACGAAACTGCCGTCGTGCAGCACCTCCCCGAAGTCGCCGCCGTAGCCGTAGTAGGGCAGGCCGTCGGGGGTCACGGTGAGCAGGCCGTGGTCGCGCCATTCCCACACGAAGCCGCCGCACCAGTCGTCCAGATCGTCGAAGACGGCCTCGTAGTCGGCCAGCCCCCCGGGGCCGTTGCCCATCGCGTGGGCGTACTCGCACAGCATCTTGGGACGCCCGGCGAGGCGGGCGGCGCGGGCCTCCGGGATGTCCGTAACCGGTGAGGCGATTCCGCGTCCTTCGCTCAGCTCGCGCATGCCGAGCAGGGGGGTGTACATCCGGGACACGACGTCGGTATAGGCCCCGGCGTAGTCGCCTTCGTAGTGCACGGGGCGCGATGGGTCACGCCGCCTCGCCCACGCGGCCATGGCGGCCAGGTTGTCGCCGGTGCCGGATTCGTTGCCGAGGGACCAGGCGATGATGCAGGGGTGGTTCTTGTCCCGCTCGACCATGCGCCGCATCCGGTCCAGCAGGGCGTCCCGCCAGGCCGGGTCGGCGCTCGGGTTGCCCCGCCAGCCGTGGGCCTCGAAGCCGTGGGTTTCGAGGTCGCCCTCGTCGATGACCCAGAACCCCAGCTCGTCGCACAGGTCCAGCAGCCGTGGGTCCGGCGGGTAGTGGCTGGTGCGGATGGCGTTGATGTTGTGCCGCTTCATCAGGACCAGTCCCGCCCGGGCGTCTTCTTCGTCCCAGACCCGCCCCTTGAGCGGGTGGAACTGGTGGCGGTTGACCCCGCGCAGCCTCAGGGGGCGGCCGTTCACCAGCCAGCGGGTGCCCTCGATCCGGATGGTGCGGAAGCCGAGCCGCACCTCGACGGTTTCGCCCTGGCTGTGCAGGGTGGCCTGGTAGAGGCGGGGCTGATCTGCGCTCCAGGGCGTGACGCCGCCGACGGTGATCTCGTCGAGGCAGGAGGGGGAGGCCCACTCGTGGTCGATGCCCAGATCGGGGCAGGTGAGGCGGATCGGCCAGGCCTCGGCGGGGGCGGTCAGCTCCGCGGTGATGGTGCCGATGCCGTCGGCGTAGTCGCAGCGCAGCCAGTGGTCCTCGATGCCGCCGCGGGGCCGGAACACGAGGTCGACGTCGGCCCAGATGCCGGGCAGCCACCACTGGTCCTGGTCCTCGACGTAGGTCTGGGCCGACCACTGGGCCACCCGGACGCGCAACACGTTGCGTCCGGGGCGCAGCGCGTGGGAGGCCGCCAGCTCGGTCGGCAGGCGCGAGCCCTGCACGGTTCCGAGGTCGTGTCCGTTGAGTTCCACCCAGCCGAGGGACTCGATCCCGCCGAACCGCAGCCGGACCTCGCCGCCGAGGTCGTCCTCGCCGAGGTCGAAGGCGAGCCGGTAATCGCCGGTTGGGTTGTCGTCGGGGACGAACGGCGGGTCGAAGGGGATGGGGTAGCTGATGTTGGTGTAGATGGGGTTGCCCCGGCCCGAGTTGGGCGGCAGCACCCAGTGCGAGGGCACCTCGATCTGCTCCCACGGGGTGTCATCGTCGTCGGCGAAGGCCTCGGCGGGGGAGGAGAACAGCCGGAACTCCCAGGTGCCGTTGAGGCTGCGGGTGCGTTCGCGGCGCCAGGAGCGGGCGGGCAGGTGTGGGGCTGGCGTGGTGCTGGTCAGCCGGTGGCCGACCCCCTCCCATGTGGGAGCGATCCCATCCATCATCACTATCATTCCTTCCCGCCGTTGCGAATATGCTTGTTGTTCCAGAAAGTATCTGTGTGAACGCTCCCATGATAGCCCATGGTGTCGGCGGGCGGAAGCCCCCGGGGGTAAGGATTGTGGCCGGTGATGGCGTCCCGGTTGTCGCGGAGAGCGGGGCATGGCCGGAGGGGATCGAAGCCGTCGTCATCGCGTCGGGCGGGCAGAGCCCGCGGGGCGTGCCCCGCGCGCGGTCGGGGCGCCGGGCGGCGCTAGGCTTCGGGTCATGAGCTTCTACGTGGTTCGTAACGTCTATGTCGACGCCCCGGAGCTGGCGGAGGTCCGGCCCGCGCACCGGGATTACCTCAAGACGCTGGTGGGGCAGGGCGGCCTGCGCGCGGCGGGTCCCCTCGACGTGACTCCCCCTGGCGGGCTGCTGGTCTTCGAAGCCGACGACGAGGGGTCCGTCAGGGAGGCGCTCGCCAAGGACCCTCTGGCGGTCGAGGGGCTCATCGCCCAGCAGACGATCGAGGTCTGGAAGCCCCTCGTCGGTGACACCTTCTAGTGTCGCGTGGCGTCATCCTGGATGGCTGGCGGTTTGAGGGCATAGCGCCTGGCGGATCGTGCCGCTCCTGCGTGGGCGGTGGCGGTGTGGCGAGCTGCTACCGCATCTAGCCACACGGCCGACGTAACCCGGCCAGCGAGGCGTCCTATTCGGGGACGATCGAGACCAGCTTCGGGGCGCGGACGATGACCTTCTTCACCCCGCGGCCAGCCAGTGAACGCACAGTGCCCGGGGCCGCCAGGGCCAGGGCGGTCAGTTCGTCGTCGCTGATGTTCGGGTCCACCTCCAGCGAGGCCCGCACCTTGCCCTGCACCTGGACCACGCACGTGACGGTCTCGGCGACCAGCAGCGCGGCGTCGGTGACCTCTGGGAACGGCTCGTGCGCCAGCGACGAGGTGTGCCCCAGGCGCTGCCACAGCTCCTCGGCGATGTGCGGGGCCACCGGCGCGGTCATCAGCACCAGCGCCTCCATGGCCTCCCGCGGCACCGCATCCAGGCCGGTCAGGTGGTTGTTCAGGACGATCAGCTTGGCGATGGCCGTGTTCATCCGCATCGCCTCGTAATCCTCCCGCACCCCGACGATGGTGCGCGCCACCACCCGGCGCGTCGCCTCGTCGGCGGGGGAGTCGGAGACGGTCAGCTCGCCCGTGGCCTCGTCGACCGCGTTGCGCCACAGCCGCTGCAGGAACCGCTGCGAGCCGACGACCGCGCGGGTCTCCCACGGCCGGTCCACGTCCAGCGGGCCCATGCTCATCTCGTAGACGCGGAAGGTGTCGGCGCCGTACGCCTCGTACATGTCGTCGGGCGTGACGATGTTCTTCAGCGACTTGCCCATCTTCCCGTACTCGCGCTTCACCGGCTCGCCCCGCCAGGTGAACCCGGTCGCCTCGTCGCCTTCCACCTCGTCGGCGGGCACGTACTGGCCGCGGGCGTCGGTGTAGGCATAGGCCTGGACGTAGCCCTGGTTGAACAGCTTGTGGTACGGCTCCGACGACGACACCACGCCGAGGTCGAACAGCACCTTGTGCCAGAACCGGGAATACAGCAGGTGCAGCACCGCGTGTTCGACGCCGCCGACGTACAGGTCGGTGCCGCCGGAGGCGTTGCCCCGCTCCGGGCGCGGACCCATCCAGTAGGCCTCGTTGGCCGGGTCGATCAGCTGCTCGTCGTCGGCCGGGTCAACGTAACGCATCTCGTACCAGCACGACCCCGCCCACTGCGGCATCGTGTTGGTCTCGCGGCGGTACTTCTTCACACCCTCGCCCAGGTCGAGTTCCACCTCGACCCACTCCGAGGCCCGGCTCAGCGGGGTCTCCGGCGAACTGTCGGCGTCGTCGGGGTCGAAGGAACGCGGCGAATAGTCGGTGACCTCCGGCAGCTCCACCGGCAGCATCGACTCCGGCAGCGCGTGCATCCGGCCGTCCTCGTCCCACACGATCGGGAACGGCTCTCCCCAGTAGCGCTGGCGGGAGAACAGCCAGTCGCGCAGGCGGTAACGCACCGATCCGCGGCCCAGGCCCTTGGCCTCCAGCCACGCGGTCATCGCCGCCTTGGCCTCGTCCTTGCTCATCCCGTTCAGCGAGATCTCGCAGTTCGCGGAGTCGACGGCGACGCCGTCGCCGACATAGGCCTCGACGCTCAGGTCGACGCTGCGCGGGTCGTCGGCTGGGCCGATGGTCTGCACGATATCCAGGCCGTACTTGGTGGCGAACTCGAAGTCGCGCTGGTCGTGCGCGGGCACCGCCATGATGGCGCCGGTGCCGTAACCCATCAGCACATAGTCGGCGACGAAGATCGGCACCAGGGCGTTGTTGGCCGGGTTCTTACCGAACAGGCCGGTGAACACACCCGTCTTGGTGCGGTCCTCGGCGATGCGCTCCTCGTCGGTGGCCGACGCGGCGAACCTCCGGTAGGCGGCCACGGCCTCGGCGGGGGTGGCGTGCCCGCCGGTCCACTCCTCGCGGGTGCCTTCCGGCCAGGCGGCGGGCACGGTCAGCTCGGTCTCGCCCAGCATCGGGTGCTCCGGGGCCACCACCATGAACGTCGCGCCGAACAGCGTGTCCGGGCGGGTGGTGTACACCTCCAGCGTCACGCCCAGCGCGGGCACCTCGAAGACGGCCTCCGCTCCCTCGGAGCGGCCGATCCAGTTGCGCTGCATCGCCTTGACCTTCTCTGGCCAGTCGACGGTGTCCAGGTCGTCGGCCAGGCGGTCGCCGTAGGCGGTGATCCGCATCATCCACTGGCGCAGGTTGCGCTTGAAGACGGGGAAGTTGCCGCGCTCGGAGCGGCCGTCGGCGGTGACCTCCTCGTTGGCCAGCACCGTGCCCAGTCCCGGGCACCAGTTCACCGGGGCGTCGGAGACGAAGGCCAGGCGGAACGAGTCGACGGCCTGGGCCTGCTCGACGGGGCTCAGCTCGGCCCACGCCCGGCCGTCCGGCGTGGCGACCTGGCCGGACACCAGCTTCTCGCGCAGCTCCGCGATCGGGCGGGCCGCGCCCACGCCACGGCCGTCGCGGCGCGGCGCCGCCGGGTCGAACCACGAGTTGAAGACCTGCAGGAAGATCCACTGCGTCCAGCGCACGTAGTCGACGTCGATGGTCGAGATGGAGCGGCGCGAATCGTGGGACAGCCCCAGGCGGCGCAGCTGCCGCCGCATGTTGGCGATGTTCGCCTCGGTGGAGATCCGCGGATGCTGCCCGGTCTGGACGGCGTACTGCTCGGCGGGCAGGCCAAAGGCGTCGTAGCCCATGGTGTACAGCACGTTCTTGCCGGTCATCCGGGAGAAGCGGGCGACGACATCGGTGGCGATGTAACCCAGCGGGTGCCCGACGTGCAGGCCCTTACCCGAGGGGTAGGGGAACATGTCCAGCAGGAAGAACTTCTCCCGCTGCGCCCCGGGCCCGGCCAGGGCGCCGACGGGGTTGTCGGAGTGGAAGGTGCCCTCCGCCTCCCAGCGGTCCTGCCAGGCCGTCTCAATGGCGTCGGCCAGCTCCGCGGTGTAGCGGTAGGTGGTGCTGCGCGCGGACTCCGCAGCAGCGCTGTTCTCGGGTTGCGTCATGTGAGGTCTCCTCGGCTAGCGGCTCCAGAGCAGAAAGAAACACCGCAGCGAGGGCGTCTGGCTCAGTGGGGCTGGGCCTCGCTGCGGCGGCCAAGGAGCAAGAATGGGCCTGCCACGGCAAGCAGCTTAGCAGCGCGCCCCGGAATCCAGGTCATCGGCCCGCCGCGCGGCATGACACAGCGGCTCCG
>JAUMWV010000015.1:19753-39737 GCA_030529455.1 Propionibacteriaceae bacterium
CGCGACCCGGGCCGGTTCCGTTCGGCCGGGCGAGAACGGCCGCAGAAACAGGTCGCCCCGGCGCGGGGGTGCCCGGCGGCGGCGCCGGATGTGACGATTTGGGCGGAACCGGGGCGTCCGAGTAGACTGAGTCGCCGGTCACCTGTGGCCAGATCCGTCCGTGCCCACCCGTGGGGCAAGATCCACAACGATTGAGAGTACATGGCAAAGAAAGAGGGAGCCCTCGAACTAGAGGGAACCGTGGTCGAAGCGCTGCCCAACGCGATGTTCCGGGTTGAGCTGCCGAACGGCCACAAGGTTCTCGCGACGATTTCCGGCAAGATGCGCCAGCACTACATCCGCATCCTGCCCAGTGACCGGGTCGTCGTCGAGCTCTCGCCCTACGACCTGACTCGCGGACGCATCGTCTACCGCCACAAGTAACCAGCAGCTCATCACCACAGAAGTGGGCACCGCTGTGCCCTCCTCGCCGATTGAAAGGGTGCTCGAATGAAGGTTCAGCCGAGCGTCAAGAAGATCTGCGACAAGTGCAAGGTCATCCGCCGGCACGGTCGCGTGATGGTGATCTGCGACAACCCGCGCCACAAGCAGCGCCAGGGCTGACGCAGAACATCGCGGAACGGGACGTCTCCCACCCCGCCAGACAACTGAAAACAACGTGCACGCAAGGTCGAGTTCACTCGATTCCGCCCTTGGACGAAGGCCAAGGCCCCGGGGACGCGCGGTCGATACCGCGGGTCACAAGGCACCGGGGACGCGTCACGCGCCAGACCTTCGCGGTCCTAGACGGATCTGTCACCAGATCGGGCCGAATTGAGAAAGGAACGCCATATGGCACGCCTCATCGGTGTCGACCTGCCGCGCGAAAAGCGCCTGGAGGTCGCCCTCACCTACATCTTCGGCGTCGGTAAGACCCGGGCCGCCGAGACCCTCGCCGCCACTGGCATCAGTGGCGACATCCGCGTCCACCAGCTCACTGACGAACAGCTCGTCGCGCTGCGCGATCACATCGAGGCCAACTACGAGGTCGAAGGTGATCTTCGCCGCAGCGTCGCCGCCGACATCCGCCGCAAGGTCGAGATCGGCAACTACCAAGGTCGTCGTCACCGCAGTGGCCTGCCCGTCCGGGGTCAGCGCACGCGGACGAACGCTCGCACCCGCAAGGGCAAGAAGAAGGCCGTCGCAGGCAAGAAGAAGGCCCGCTAACCGCACGCGGTGAGCCAGGAATAGGACTCTAGGAGAAACAAGACTTATGGCTACTGCAAGCCGCAAGGCGGCCGCCGCCAAGACCAAGGTGCGCCGCAAAGAGAAGAAGAACGTCGTAGCCGGACAGGCGCACATCAAGTCGACGTTCAACAACACCATCATCTCGATCACCGACCCGACCGGGGCTGTGATCTCGTGGGCTTCCGCGGGCACCGTCGGGTTCAAGGGGTCGCGCAAGTCCACCCCGTTCGCCGCTCAGATGGCGGCCGAGGCCGCGGGCCGTCGCGCCATGGAGCACGGCATGAAGCGGGTCGACGTGTTCGTCAAGGGTCCCGGCTCCGGCCGCGAGACCGCCATCCGTTCGCTGGGCGCCGTGGGTCTTGAGGTCGGCACGATCTCCGACGTCACCCCGGTTCCGCACAACGGTTGCCGCCCGCCGAAGCGTCGTCGCGTCTAACCCCGAGAAGTAAAGGACAACTACCAAAATGGCTCGTTACACCGGCCCTTTGACCAAGAAGTCCCGCCGTCTCGGGACCGACCTGGTCGGCAATGACAAGGCGTTCGAACGCCGCCCCTTCCCGCCCGGCATGCACGGCCGGGGCCGGACGAAGGACTCCGAATACTCGCTGCAGCTCAAGGAGAAGCAGAAGGCGCGCTTCGCCTACGGCGTCCTGGAGAAGCAGTTCCGCCGCTACTACGAAGAGGCCGACCGGGTGCCCGGCAAGACCGGTGACGCCCTGCTGCGCATCCTGGAGTCGCGCCTGGACAACGTGATCTACCGCGCCGGTTTCGCCGCGACTCGTCGCCAGGCCCGCCAGCTGGTCGTCCACGGGCACTTCCTCGTCAACGGCAAGCGCGTCAACATCCCCAGCTACCGGGTCAGCCAGTACGACGTCATCGACGTCGCGCCGAAGTCGCTGAACCTGCACCCGCTGGTCGTCGCCCGCGAGACCCACAGCGAGCGCACGGTCCCGGGCTGGCTCGAGGTTCGCCCCAACCGGATGCGGATTCTCGTGCACCAGCTCCCGACGCGCGAGCAGATCGTGATCGACGTCCAAGAGCAGATGATCGTCGAGCTTTACTCGAAGTAATCGCGACCGTGGCGCCCAGATGGTCTGGGCGCCCTCATCGCACCTTCAAATAGTGGTTGGTGCGGGAAGGAACAACCAATGCTCATCACTCAGCGTCCGACTCTGTCGGAAACCTCGATCGACACCTACCGGTCACGCTTCGTCATCGAGCCGCTGGAACCCGGATTCGGCTACACGCTCGGCAACTCGCTGCGCCGCACGCTGCTGTCGTCGATCCCGGGTGCCGCGATCACCAGCATCAAGATCGAGGGCAACCAGCACGAGTTCTCGACTCTGCCCGGTGTGGTGGAGGACGTCACCGAGATCATCCTCAACCTGAAGGGCCTGGTCATCTCCAGCGAAGAGGACGAGCCGGTCATCATGTACCTGCGCAAGTCGGGTGCCGGGGACGTCACCGCCGGGGACATCGTCCCGCCTGCTGGGGTCGAGATCCACAACCCCGAGATGCACATCGCGACCCTCAACGAGACCGGCAAGATCGACATGGAGATGGTGGTCGAACGGGGCCGCGGCTACGTGTCGAGCGTGCAGAACAAGAACCCGGACTCCGAGATCGGCCGCATCCCGGTGGACTCGATCTACTCCCCGGTGCTCAAGGTGACCTACAAAGTGGAGGCCACCCGCGTCGAGCAGCGCACCGACTTCGACCGCCTCATCATCGACGTCGAGACCAAGCCGGCGATCCGCCCGCGTGACGCCCTGGCCTCGGCCGGACGCACGCTGGTCGAGCTGTTCGGCCTGGCCCGCGAGCTGAACTACGAGGCCGAGGGCATCGAGATCGGCCCGTCGCCGGTGGACGAGCAGCTCGCCGAGTCGCTGTCGCTGCCGGTGGAGGACCTCAACCTCACGGTGCGGTCGTACAACTGCCTCAAGCGCGAGGGCATCCACACGGTGGGTGAGCTCGTGGCGCGTTCCGAGCAGGATCTGCTCGACATCCGCAACTTCGGTACGAAGTCGATCGTCGAGGTGAAAATGACCCTGCACAACCTGGGCCTGTCGCTGCGCGACTCCTCGCCCGGCTTTGACCCGCTGAGCGCGATCGAGCGTTACGACGACGAGAACGACGACGCGGATTTCGCTGAGACCGAGCAGTACTGATCTACCGAGCCCGCTCGGTTTATACCTGGAGAACTAAGAAATGCCTACACCTACCAAGGGCGCCCGTCTGGGAGGTAGCCCGACCCATCAGCGGATCATGCTGCGCAACCTGGCCGCGCAGCTGTTCGAGCACGGCCGCATCACCACGACCGAGACCAAGGCCAAGCGCCTGCGTCCGTTCGCGGAGAAGCTCATCACCAAGGCCAAGCGCGGCGACCTGCACAACCTGCGCCTGGTGATCGCCCAGATCGGCAGCAAGGATGTCGCCCACACGCTGTTCCACGAGATCGCCCCGGCGCTGCAGGACCGCGAGGGCGGCTACACCCGGATCACCAAGGTCGGCCCCCGCCAGGGCGACAACGCCCCGATGGCCGTCATCGAGATCGTGACCGAGTCGGTCGAGGAGAGCCGCAAGAATCGCGAGAAGGTCATGGGCAAGAAGGCCGCGCCGAAGGCCGAGGCCAAGCCCGCTCAGCAGGACGAGCCCACCAAGGACGAGGCCGCCGAGACGACTGAGGCCGAGGCCAAGCCCGCCGAGTACGAGGGCGGCTACCGCGGCGAGAACCCGCCGGAGGGCTACGACATCAAGGGCAACGAGGACTCCATGAAGTTCCACACCCCGAGCTCCCCGTGGTACGACCGCACGGTCGCCGAGGTCTGGTTCAACTCGGTCGAGGCCGCCGAGAAGGCCGGTTTCGTCAACGCCAAACCCGAGGCTGACGAGGCCTGATCCGTAACAGCACGGTGCCCCCACCCGACGGTGGGGGCACCGTCGTCTCCACCCCCGGCTGCCCGGCAGCGCTGGAGGCGGGGTGTCGCCTGCCGCCGTGGTGTCCGCTGGGCGGGCGGCGGGGGAGGATGCCGACGGCTTCGGCTAGTTTGAGCACACGCACCTGAGAGGGAGGTTCCATGAAGCGTTTCGCGTCCATTGTGGCTGCCGTGGCGGCGTTTGGCCTCGGGCTATCCGCCTGCGGCGGTGGGGCAACGACCGGTCCGTCCGCGCCTGGCGGGGCGTCCCCGGGTGACAAAACCTACGAGATCGGCGCGGTGACGATCGTCTCGCATCCGGCGCTGGACGCCATCTCGGCCGGTTTCCAGGAGGGCCTGCGGGAGGCCGGGATCGCCTTCAATTACGACTTCCAGAACCCCCAAGGCGACCAGGCGACGCTGGCGAGCATCGCCAACACGTTCGCCTCCAGCAAGAAAGACCTCTACCTGGCGATCGCTACCCCGCCGGTGCAGGCGCTGGCGCAATCGATCAAGGACGCCCCGATCGTGTTCGCCGCCGTCACCGACCCCAAGGTGGCCGGTGTCGTGGACTCGTGGGAGCGGCCGGGCGGCAACGTCACCGGCATGTCCGACCTGAGCCCGGTGAAGGAACAGCTCGCCCTGGTGAAGGAGATCAAACCGGACGCCAAGACCGTCGGCATCGTCTACAGCTCCAGTGAGGCCAACTCGCAGGTGCTCGTCGACCTCGCGACGAAGGAGGCCCCCGCGCTCGGGCTGGAGATCAAGACCGCCACGGTCGTCAACACCTCGGAGGTGGGGCAGGCGGCGGAGTCCCTGGCGGTCGACGCCTACTACGTGCTGACCGACAACACCGTCGTGACGGCGGTCGAATCGATCGTGCAGGTCGCGGAGACCAATAAGCGCCTGGTCATCGCCGCCGACACCGGTTCGGCCGACCGGGGCGCGGCGGCGGCCCTGTCCCTGGACTACCACAAGCAGGGCAAACAGGCCGCGGCGATGGCCGTCAAGATCCTCCGGGACGGCGCCAAACCCGCCGACCTGCCGGTCGAGACGCAGAAAGAACTCGACCTGGTCGTCAACGCGAAGGCGGCCGCTGCGCAGGGCGTGACGCTTCCCGAGAGCGTCACCAAGCGGGCCGTCAAGACCATTCAGGGGTAGCCTCAAGCAATGACTATCGCGTTCGAACTCGGCCTGCTCTATGCGGTCATGGCGGTCGGGGTCTATCTCACCTACCGCGTGCTGGACTTCCCCGACCTCACGGTCGATGGGTCGTTCACCACGGGCGCTGCGGTAGCGGCCGTGGGCATCATCGCGGGCATCCCGCCGTGGCTGGCGACACTGCTCGCGCTGGTGTCCGGGCTCGTGGCGGGGGTGGTGACCGGCCTGCTGCACAGCTGGGGCGGCATCAACCCGCTGCTGGCGGGCATCCTCACCCAGATCGCGTTGTATTCGATCAACCTGAGGATCATGGGCCGCAGCAACCTGCCGATGCTGAGGGAGAAGACGCTGCTGTCGCCGCTGTTCGATGCGGGTCTGCGGGCGAGTTGGGTTTCGGTGGCGATCTTCGCGGTCTTCGCGGGCGTCATCGGCGTGGTGGTCTACTGGTTTCTCGGCACCAACTACGGTGTCGCGATGCGGGCGGTCGGCGACAACGCGGAGATGGCGGCCGCGCAGGGCATCAACGTCGGCGTCACCAAGATCGTTGGGGTCGCGCTGTCCAATGCCCTGGTGGCGCTGTGCGGCGCGGTGATCGCCCAATACCAGGGCTTCGCCGACATCTCGATGGGTATCGGCCTCATCGTGGCTGGCCTGGCTTCGGTGATCGTCGGCCAGGCGATCTTCGGTATGACCGCGGTGTGGCAGTCGATCGTCGCGGCGATGCTCGGCTCGGTGATCTACCGCGGGGTCATCCAGCTAGCCCTGTCCGCGGGCCTCAACCCCAACGACATGAAGCTGATCTCCGCGGTGCTGGTGGTGCTCGCGCTGCTCGTCCCGAAGTGGGCGCCGTTGCGTGCCTGGCGGCAGCGGCGGCGGCTGCTGGCCGCCCGGGAGGCCCAGGAAGGGGCGCTGGCCTGATGCTCACGGTGGATCGAGTCACCAAACGGTTCTTTCCGGGGACGATCAACGAGCGGACGGCGCTGCGCGACCTGTCGCTGACCCTGAACGAGGGCGATTTCGTCACCGTGATTGGTTCCAACGGGGCCGGTAAATCGACGCTGCTGAACGTGATCTCGGGGCGCTACCCGGCCGACCTGGGCGAGGTGCTCATCGATTCGGTTCCGGTGACCAAAACCCCAGAGCACGTCCGGGCGAAGCTGGTCGCCCGGGTCTTCCAGGACCCGATGCTGGGCACGGCACCGCGCCTGACGATCGAGGAGAACCTGGCGATCGCCCTCACCAGGGGAAAGCGCCGCGGGCTGACCATGGCGGTCAACGCCAAGCGCCGCGAACAGTTCCGTGCCGAGCTGGCCACGCTGGAGATGGGCCTGGAGGACCGGCTGACCATGCGGGTCGGCATGCTGTCCGGCGGGCAGCGCCAGGCGCTCAGCCTGCTCATGGCGACCTTCGTTCAGCCGAGGATTCTGCTGCTGGACGAACACACCGCCGCGCTCGACCCGGCCCGGGCCGCGCTGATCTCCAGACTGACGGCGGAGGCGGTGGCCCGGCACAACCTGACCGCGCTCATGGTGACCCACAACATGGATCAGGCGCTCGCCCTCGGCAACCGGCTGGTCATGATGCACGACGGCCAGATCGTCCTCGACGTGGACGCCGGACGCAAAGCCAGCATGACCGCCTCGGACCTGCTGGCCGAGTTCGCCAAGATCAAGGGCGCCGCCCTGTCGGACAGGACCCTGCTCGACTAGGCAGGCAGGGCGGTCGCCGCTGGGCGGCGGCAGCGGAGCCCCGGCTCGCGCACCGGTGGTCCGCCCCCTGAAGTCCGCCTAGGATGGGGGCACCAAGCACGACGCTCGAAATGAGGAGACATGGCCGTTTACACCCTGCCCGACCTGGACTACGACTACGGAGCGCTCGCCCCACACATCGCGCCCGAGATCATGGAACTGCACCACAGCAAGCACCATGCGGCCTATGTCGCTGGCGCGAACGCCGCGCTCGACCAGCTCGCCGAGGCCCGCGAGAGCGGCAACTTCGCCGCCATCAACAAGCTGGAGAAGGACCTGGCCTTCCACCTGGGCGGACACATCAACCACTCGGTGTTCTGGAAGAACATGTCGCCCGATGGCGGCGGCGAGCCCACGGGTGACCTGGCGTGCGCCATCGAGGAGTTCTTCGGCGGTTTCGAGGCGTTCCAGAAGCAGTTCGCCGCGAACGCGAACGCCATCCAGGGTTCCGGCTGGTCGATGCTCGTCTGGGACACCCTGGGCCAGCGCCTCAACATCATGCAGCTGTTCGATCAGCAGGGCAACCTGCCGGTTGGCCAGCTGCCGGTGCTGCAGCTGGACATGTGGGAGCACGCTTTCTACCTGCAGTACAAGAACGTCAAGGCCGACTACGTCACGGCGTGGTGGAACGTCGTCAATTGGGCGGACGTCGCCGCCCGGTTCGAGCGTTCGCGTCAGGCGTCCCGCGGTCTCCTCTGATCGTTCCGCAAGGGTGCGGCTCCGGGCAGCCGGGGCCGCACCGACGCAGATCTTCGACGACTTTCGCATAACCTTCTCGAACGGACCAGGACGCGGGTAGATTCTCTACACAACGCCCAACGGAGGGCGAGCGAAAGGAGAACCATGGGTCGTTCACAGGCACGCGGAAGGCTCCTCGCGGCCGCTGCGCTAGCGCTGAGTCTGGTGCTCAGCGGATGCTTGCAGGATCCAAACCCACGGGGAGCCGGCGGGGGCGGCTCGGGAGAATGGGTCGCTCAGGGTGGTTCGAAGAAGGGTGACAAGGTAGTCACCGTGTTTGGCGCCTTCGGTGGTGACGAGGCGCAGGCCTTCGCGGAATCGATGGCCGAGTTCACTAAACGCACCGGTATCAAGGTGGAATACTCCAACAGCACCGACTTCACCACGCTGATCAAGACCAAGGTGCGCTCCGGCGACACCCCGGATATCGCGCTCTTCCCGCAGCCCGGTGGTCTGCTGGAACTGGCGGCCGAGAAGAAGATCCAGCCGATCGATACCTTCCTCGACTACGACAAGATCGACTCCACCCTGGTGCCGGGCCTGCTCGACTCGGCCCGCTATAACGGGCGGGTCTACGGCGCGCCGATGCGCCTGACGGTGAAATCGATCATCTGGTACCCGGTGTCCTACAAGGAGCTGGGCCTGCCGACGGAGACGAGGTCGATCCAGGAACTGGCCACGGTCACCGACCAGATCAAGGCCAAGGGCGTCGCACCCTGGTGCATCGGCTTCGACGCCGGGAACGCGACCGGCTGGGTCGGCACGGACTGGATCGAAGAACTGGTCTTGCGCATGTACGGCCCCGACGTCTACGACAAGTGGACCAGGCACCAGATCCCCTTCAACGACGAGCGCATCATCAAGGCTTTCGAGGAGTTCCGCAAGATCGCGCTGACCGAGGGCAATACTTATGGCGGCGCCCAGGGCATGCTGGCCACCAAGTTCGGCAACGCCATGGACCCGGCCTTCGAGGACAAGCCGAAGTGCTACTTCATGAGGCAGGGCAACTTCGTCGCCTCCATGTTCCCGCAGAAGGTCAAGGACAACCTCGACCAGGCGATCGGGACCACGATCCTTCCGCCCTATGAGGGCGGCTATTCCGGCCAGCCGGTGCTGGGCGGGGCGGACCTCGCGGCCCTGTTCAACGGGGACGATCCCGACGCGATCGAGGTCATGAAGTTCATGACGAGCGACGAGTTCGGCAAGGAGTGGGCGAAGGTCGGTGGCTGGCTGTCGGCCCACAAGAGCTTCGAGCCATCCCACTACGTCAACGACACGACGCGCCGCATCGCCGAGATGGCGACGAGCGCGAGCGTGTTCCGTTTCGACGGTTCTGACCTGATGCCGAACGCGGTCGGTGGCGGTTCCTTCTGGCGGGGCATGGTCGACTTCGTCTCGGGCACCAAGACGGCCGAACAGGTCGCCACCGAGATCGAGAATTCGTGGCCGAAATGACGAACGACAGCTCTCCTGTTGTGACGACGGCTAGTGGTGGACCACCCACTGTGGAACGGGCGGTACGCAAGGCCAACTGGACCAAGGTGCTGGCCGGTGTTGCCGGAATGGTGCTGATCGGCTGGTTCGTCGGCAACGCCTTCCTGGCCCTGGCCTACTACCCGCAGTGGTTCGCCGTCGGCGTCCCGATGCTCGACAAGGTGATCCAGGCGCTGCTGGCGATGATCTTCGGCATCGGCGGTTCGCTGCTGTTCTTCGCCAGCATGAACGTCTTCATCGATGGGCTGCCCGGTCGGCTGTCGCAGTTCCTCATGCCGTACGCCTACCTGCTGCCCGGGTACTTCACGATCGGCCTGATCCTGCTGTACCCGACGATCCAGACGGTCAACTATTCCTTCGCGAACGCCAAGTCCACGGCCTACGTGGCCCCGTTCCAGAACTATGCGGAGGTGCTGGGGTCGGACGAGTTCCTGCAGACGATCTGGAACAACGTGCTGTGGCTGCTGATCGTGCCCGCCTCGACCGTGGTGATCGGCCTGCTGGTCGCCGTGATGGCCGACCGGCTCGCGCCGCGGGGGGAGAAGATCTCGAAGGCGCTCATCTTCATGCCGATGGCTATCTCCTTCGTCGGTGCGGCGACGATCTGGCGCTTCATCTACGTGTTCCAGTCGGGGGACAAGCAGATCGGCCTGCTGAACGCGATCGTTGCCAGCTTCGGTGGCACGCCGCAGTCCTGGATGACGGTCGAGACCGCGTCGCTGAACAGCCTGCTGCTCATGGTGATCGTGGTCTGGCTCCAGGTCGGCTACGCCATGGTGCTGCTGTCCACCGCCATCAAGAACGTGCCCGAGGACACCCTGGAGGCGGCCCGGATCGACGGGGCGTCGGAGGCCAAGATCTTCTTCCAGGTGGTCGTGCCGCAAATGAAGGGCACCATGATCACGGTCTTCGTGACGGTGTTCATCATGGTCATGAAGGTCTTCGACATCGTCTACGTCATGACCAACGGCAACTACAAGACCAACGTGATCGCCAACATGTTCTTCCAGGAACTCTTTGTGAAGCAGCACGCTGGCCGGGCCTCGGCGATCGTGGTGCTGTTGCTGCTGGCCGTCATCCCGGTGCTGATCTATCAGGTCAGGCACTTCAAGCGTGAGGAGCAGGAACGATGAAAGCCACCGATACCCAGAACAAGCGCAGCTGGGTGGCGATCGTGGTGATGGCGGTGCTGTGCGTGCTCTGGCTGATCCCCACTATCGGCCTGCTGGTCAGCAGCTTCCGCCACGTCGACGATGTCAACTCCTCCGGCTGGTGGGAGGTCATCTTCAAACCGTCGTTCACGCTGCAGAACTACCTGGGCGTGTTCGAGAAGACCGATATGGAGGCGGCGTTCATCAACTCCATCGCCGTCGCGGTCCCGGCGACAATCATTCCGATCATGTTCGCGGCCTTCGCCGCCTACGCTTTCGCCTTCCTCGATTTCCGGGGCAAGGACGTGCTCTTCGTCTCGATCGTCGCGGTCATGGTGGTGCCGCTGCAGGTGTCGCTGCAGCCGATGCTCGACCTGCTCGGGCCACGCGGCCTCAACATCGCCGGTCAGTATGTCGCGGTATGGCTGCTCCACACCGGTTTCGGTATGCCGCTGGCGATCTACACGCTGCGCAACTACATGTCCACGCTGCCGCGTTCGATCATCGAGTCGGCGAAGATGGACGGGGCGACGCACTACCAGACCTTCTGGCGGCTGGTGTTCCCGATGTCGATGCCGGCGATCGCCGGGTTCGCGATCCTCCAGTTCCTCTGGGTCTGGAACGACCTGCTCATCGCGCTGCTGTTCCTCAACGCGCGCAACCAGACGGTCATCGTGTCGCTGGCGAGCATCATGGGCACCCAGGGGCAGGGCTGGGAGCTCCTGACGGCGGGCGCGTTCATCTCGATGGCGCTGCCCATGCTGGTGTTCTTCGCCATGCAGCGGTTCTTCGTCCGCGGCATGACGGCGGGCGCGGTCAAGGGCTGAGCAGCATCGGCTGCACGTCTCGGCGGGCCGTGGGTGAGGGGTGGAGTCCCCGTAGCCCACGGCCCGTTTCGTGTCTTGGGCGGGTGGACGTGGTTGGTTAGGGTGAGAAATGTGAGAGAGCAACCGACAGCCCCGGCACCCGCGGCGCTCGTCCTGGCGAACCTGTGCAAGAGTTTCGGCGCGAAACGGGCGGTGGACAACTTGACGCTCAGCGTCCCCAGCGGATCCATGTTCGGCATCGTCGGGCCGAACGGGGCGGGCAAGACCACCACGCTGTCGATGGCGACCGGGCTGCTGCGTCCCGACTACGGCACGGCCTTCGTGCTGGGGCACGACGTGTGGTCCGATCCGGCTGGGGCCAAGGCGCTCATGGGGGTGCTCCCCGATGGCATGAGGATGTTCGACCGGCTCACCGGGCGGGAGATGCTGCGGATGGTGGGGCGGCTGCGCCGCCTGGCGCCCGAGGTCATCGACGCTCGGCTCGGCAGCCTGCTGGAGGTCCTCAGCCTGAGCGCGGACGCCGACACGATGGTCTGCGACTATTCGGCGGGCATGACCAAGAAGATCGGGCTGGCCTGCGCGCTGCTGCACGCCCCGAAGCTGCTGATCCTGGACGAGCCGTTCGAGGCCGTGGACCCGGTTTCTGGTCAGGCGATCCGGGAGATCCTGCGTGAGTTCGTGGCCGGTGGCGGCACGGTCGTCATGTCGAGCCACGTCATGGAACTGGTCGAGTCGTTGTGCGACGCCCTCGCGATCATCGCCCACGGCCGGATTCTCTCGGTCGGCACGCTGGACGAGGTGCGCTCTGGGCGCTCTCTCCAGGACCGGTTCGTCGACCTGGTGGGCGGTGCAGCTTCGACCGAGGGCCTGTCGTGGTTGCGCTCCTGATCCGGCTGCAGCTCAAGCTGACGCTGCGTAGCTTCCGGGGCGAGACCAGCCGGATCGTCGCGCTCAGCCTGCTGAGTTTCTTCGGGGCGGGGATGCTGTTGAGCTTCCTCGTGAGCGCGTTCTTCATCGGCCAGTCCGAGGTGAACAAGATCGCCCCCGTCATGACCTGCCTGTTCGCCGCGACGACGCTGCTGTGGCCGGTCGCTTTGGTGCTGCTGGGCAGCAATGATCCGCTGACTCCCACCCGGTTCGCACTGTTCCCGGTGCGCGGCCGGGAGCTGCAGTGGGGCATGCTGGCCGCGACGCTGCTGACTCTGGGCGGTATCGCCACCTCGGTCCTCACCCTGGGCTATGTCATCGCGTGGTCGGCGCGCCCGCTGACCCTGGTGCTCGGCGTGGTCTGCGGGGTGGCCGGTCTGGCCTTCTCGGTGCTGCTCGCCCGGACGCTGACGTCGGCGATCTTGGCGACGCTGTCGTCGAGGCGCTTCCGGGAAACCGCGTTCGTCATCATCGGCACGCTGGCCTTCGTCCCGGCTTTCGCTGGGCAGCTCTCCGGGCGGTTCGCGGTCGCGGGGGAAGACGACGACCCGATGCGCGTCCTGGAGTCCGCGGCGTTGGTCCTGGGGTGGACCCCGTTCGGCTGGGTCTGGTCGCTGCCTGGTGAGGTCTGGAACGGACGCTGGGCGGTGGCCGCAGCCAAAGCCGTGGCGTTCGGGCTGACCTTCTGGGCCCTGTGGCTGTTGTGGCGAAGGTTCCTTGACCGGGCGCTGTGCTCACCGCTGAGGGCCGGGAGCAGTGCCCGGAAGGTGAAGGGATCGGCCCGCCTGGAGCGGATGTTGCCCGCCACCCCGGCGGGCGCGATCGCGGCCCGCACCGCGCGCTACTGGCTCCGCGATCCGCGCCGCAAGATGCAGGCCATGCCGCTGCTGATCCTGCCGGTCTTGTTCACCGTGATGCTGGGCGCGGGGTCCGGCGCCAGGGCGGCGGTTATCATGCCGCCGGTGGTGATCGCCATGGGCGCGTTGAGCCTCATTATGGGCGAGATCTGCTACGACGGTTCGGCCATGGCCACGCAACTGCTGACTGGGGCGAGCGGGCGGGAGGATCGCTGGGGCCGCATTCTCGGCGTCTGGATGCTGCTCCTGCCGATGTCGCTGCTGCTGTGCCTGCTGGCGCTGGCCTGGAGCGGACGCTGGGAACTGACGGGGGTTGAGATCGGCGCCACGCTGGGCGGCCTCGGGGTGGTCTCCGGGGTGGGGTCGTGGTGTGGGGCGGTCTGGCACTATCCGATACCGCCGCTCGAATCGAACCTGAACACCCGCGGCAACATGTCGGCCCTGGTCGGCTGGCTGGTGGGCACCGCGATCGCGGTCCTCCTGCTCGTCCCGGTCTGGGGGCTCGCGGTCGCGGCGGCTTTCGTCCCGGTGCTGGCCTGGGTCAGCCCGGCGATCAGCCTGCTGGTCGGCGGGCTTGCGCTCTGGGGAGGCGTCCTCCTCGGCGGCCGCAGGCTCGATCAGGCCTGGCCGGAGGTCCTGGCCCGCATCACCTGGGAACGCGCCTCGGCGTGATGGCCCCTCAGCCTCGCCCAGCGCACGCCATGATGAGGGCGGTCGTCGCTGCCCGGCGGACCCCGGGGGAGCGGTCGGCCAGCGCGGCGACGAGCATCGGCACCGCTTCGGCCGCGCCAGCCCACCCGATGGCCTCGGCGGCGGAAGCCCGCACCTGGTCGTCCTGGTCGTTCAGACGCTCGATCAGCGCCTCCACTGCCTGGGGGTCACCGAGCTCACCCAGAGCGAGCACCGCAGCCCGGCGCAAGCGCTCTTCGGGACTGGTGGTCATCTCGATGAGCGGCTGGGTGGCCCGCCGGTCACCGATTCGCCCGAGGATTTCGGCGGCGCGGACGCGAAGGTCGGGGTGGCCAGCCCGCAGCGCTTCGACCAGGGGCCCGACCGCGACGCCGCCCATGCCCTCCAGCGCGTCGCTGATCGCGTGCCGGACGGCTGGAACACGGTCGGTCAGTGCGCTAATCAGCGGCTCCAGGGACCGTGGGCTGGCCAGCTCGCCCAACGCTACTGCCGCCGCCGAACGGACGGCGGGGTCCTCGTCGGACAAGGACCTGGTCAGACAGCCGCGCACCTGCTCGGCGGTCCCCGGGTCGGCGGCGCCGATCCGCCCCAGCGCGACCGCTGAGGCCCGGCGGACGTCGCCGCTCGGGTCGGATAGCGCCGGGCAGAGGGCCGCGACGGTCTGGGGGCCGCCGAGGACGCCGAGTGCCTCGGCCGCGGCCCGCCGGGTCCAGGCGCTCCGGCTGTTCAGCGCCGCGGTCAGCGGAGCGACAGCGGACGGGTCGCCGATGGCACCCAGGGCCTGGGCCGCCGCTTGCGGCACTCCCCAGGCCAGGCTGGACAGGCACCCCGCCAGCGTGGCCGAGGCGGCGGGATCGCCGATCCTCCCGAGTGCCGCGACGGCGCTGCGCTGAAGCTCCGGCTCGGCCGAGGTGGCGTAGGCAATGAGCGGGCCGACCGCCTCGGCGTCCCCGATGTCGCCCAGCAGCTCGCAGATCAGGCAGCCCAGCTCGGCCTGGGAGCAGCCAGCCAGCGCCTCGACCAGGGGAGCGGTCGCCGCGTGGCCCATCTCCCGGAGTGCGGCCGCGGCCGACTGGCGGGCTTCGGCGTCCGGGTCGGCGAGCATGGTCAGCAGAGGCGCCACGGCGACGACCCCGAGCGCATCCAGCGCGCGCGTCGCCAGAACCCGGGCATCGGGGTGTTCCAGGCGCAACGCCTCGATCAGCGCCGGGATGGCCGGTTCACCGATCTGGGCGGCTCGGGCCCAGTCCCCGCGGGCCAGCCAGTAGGCGGCGCCGAGACTATCCGCGGCGGGTTCCCAGCCCAGCGCTTCCAGCGACTCGGCCGCGGCGCAACGCAGCGCCCAGTGGGGGGTGCGTAGCTCGGGGCTGAGCGAGGAACAGGCCTCGGCGCCGACGGCCCGGATGACGCCACGGATACCGTCGCGGACGGCCGGATCGGCGTGGGTGAGCGCGGTGACCACCGGCCGGGGCAGCGGCACGCCGAACTGGGCGAGGCTCGCCGCCGCGGCCGTCCTGACGGTGGCGTCGACATCGCCGAGGCACGTCACCAGGTGAGAGGTGAGGCTGTTGTGCCGAAGGCTGCCAGCCGCGCCTGCCGCCGTTTCGCGGACCGTCGCGTCCGGATCGGACAGAGCGTTCGCGATGGGCTGAAGAAGAATCATGTTGATCTGTTCACAGGCAGCCGAGTCTCCGGTGACGGTGGCGCGCAAGGCCGCCAAGACCCGGGGGACGATCTGGCCGAGCGCGCAGATGGCGCTCGCCCGCACCTCGGGGTCACGGTCCCGGCTCGCTGCCGCGAGCATCGGTATCGCGCGCGGGTCGGCTGTCTGGCCGAGCGCGGCGACGGCCGCAAGCCTGGTCCCGCCCCCCTGCCGGACGGCGCGAGCCAGCTGGGCCACGCTGCCCACCCGGGTTTTCGCGGGGCTGATCCGTTCTTCGCGAGAGTCCATGTTCGCCCTTTCGTTACTGGTGCTGGGGCACGCCGTCTTCCGGATTGGTTGCCTGCTCTGTCGGGGGGAAGGCGAGCGTAGCGTCGCCACAGTGTTTGAGTAGCAGCTGGAGATGCTGCCGCGCGGTAGCGTGCACGTCCCGCCCCTCAGACAGCGCGCTCACGGCTGCCCCGTCGACGACGGTGATGATGAGCTCTGGCGGGCAGCTGATTCCGGCGACCCGCAGCACACGTCCGACGGCCAGGTTGAGCCGCCCGCGTCCGGTGCTGTACGCCCTGGTCACGGGTACCGAGGCGCCCGCGGCGATGAGCTGGGAATAGTGACCCAGCAGCGGGGAGTCCTTGGGCAGAGTCGCTCTGAGCACCAGGCTGATGGCCGCGCTGAGGCTGGTCGGCGGTGGGCCGATCTCGGCCTGTTCGGCAACCCGCTCCGCCCGCTCGGCCCAGTGGGCGATGTTGAGTCGGCCCGCTTCTTCCAGCAGTTCGTCCGCCCCGTCGAAGTAATAGGTCATGGCCGACAGCGAGGCGCCGACCCGGCGCGCGACGTTGCGCATCGATACGTTGGAGGGCCCACTCTCTCTCAGCATCTCCGCCGCCGCCTCGATGAGCGCGCGACGGCGCCGCTGTCCCTTGGCCGTAAACGTTTCCGTCATGTGTGTTGCTCGATCCTGCTCATATCACCAGTCCACCGGACAGATGTCTCATGATGACAGATGGTGGTGAAAGCCCCGAACTCAGTCTGGCCATGGCTAACACACCTCGGGGCAGACCTCGTCGGGAAGCACCATCGTGCCCATGTCTTCGGTCGTGAAGACCTCGACCAGCATGGAGTGATGAAGCTTTCCGTTGATCATGTGGGCCTGGGGGACGCCGCCGCGGATCGCGCGGATGCAGGCTTCCAGCTTGGGTGCCATCCCGGCGCTGACCCCCGGCATCAGGGCCTCTGCGGCGCTGACGCCGATGCGTCTGATCCGGGTGCTCTCGTCTGGCCATTTCGCGAGCAGGCCCTCGACGTCGGTCAGGATCAGCAGTTTGCTGGCCCCCAGCGCGACCGCGAGCGCGGACGCGGCGGAGTCGGCGTTGACGTTGAGGACCTCCCCCGGTTCGTCGATGTCCACGGCTACGGTCGACACGACGGGGATGCGGCCCGCGTCGAGGAGGTCGATGACCGCCTGCGGGTCGACCTGGACCACGTCGCCGACCCGGCCGATGTCGATCGGCTCACCTTGCACGGAGGTGCGCCGCCGCCGGGCGCGGAGGAGGCCGCCGTCCTCGCCCGAGATGCCGACCGAGCAGGCGTCCTCCGCGTTGATGAGGCTGACCAGTTCGCGCTGCACCTGGCCGGTGAGGACCATGCGAACGACATCCATGGCCGCGGGCGTCGTGACGCGCAGCCCCCCGACAAACTCGGGTTCGATAGCGAGTCTCTCCAGCATGGCGCTGATCTGCGGACCGCCGCCGTGCACGATGACTGGCCTGAGCCCCACCTGGTGGAGGAAGTGGACATCCTCCACGAAGGCACGCCGCAGATCGTCGCTGAGCATGGCGTGCCCGCCGTACTTGATGACGACGATAGATCCGGCGAAACGGCGCAGCCAGGGGAGCGCCTGGATCAGCACCTGGGCTTTGTCGTCGGGCCCGAGTTTGTCGAGGTGGCTGCTTGTCATAATGTCACTCGCCCTCTTCCAGAGACTTGAACGCGGTTTCTTTCGACACCAGCATGGCACCCAGTGCGGCCAGGGCGACGGCGGCCAGATAGAAGGCGGGCGCCATCGTCGAGCCGGTCTCACTGATGAGCCAGGTTGCCACGACCGGGGCAGTGCCGCCGAGCAGCGCGTTCGCGGTGTTGAAGCTCAACGCGAAACCGGTGTAGCGGACCCTGGTGGGGAATGTCTCCGCCAGGAACGTGGCCAGCGTACCGTCGTTGGTCGACAACAGAATCACGAACGCGATTTCCACGAGCACGATCACGAGGAAACTGCTGGTGTTCAGCAGCGCGAACAGCGGGACCGTCAAGACGATGAACAGCACGCAGGCGATAATCAGCATCCGTTTGCGGCCGACGACATCCGAAATGTGTCCCATGAAGAAGATCGACCCGATGTAGACGCTCAGGGCGATCGTTGAAGCCAGGAAGGCGGAGGTGTGGTCCAGCTTCAGCTCTTCTGCCAGGTAGGTCGGCATGTAGCTGAGCACGAGGTAGAACCCGGCTGCGTTGAGGCAGGTGACGCCGAAGGCGATGAGGACGCTCTTGGAATGCTTGCTGAGCACCTCGCGGACGGGAGCCTTCGCTACGTTGCGGGCAGCTCCTTCGACGAGATGCTGGTAGACGGGGGAGTCCTCCAGGTGGACCCGGATATAGCGTCCGATGAGGCCGAGCGGTCCGGCGAGCAGGAAGGGGATGCGCCATCCCCAGCTGGCGAGGGACTCGGGGTTCAGCGTGGTGTGCAGCACCGTGACGAACAGGCTGCCGACCAGCAGCCCTGCGGCGGTCGACGCCGGCACCAGGGAGGTGTAGAGGCCACGCTTGCCTTCTGGCGCGTACTCGGCGAGGAAGGCGGCGGCGCCAGCGTACTCACCGGAGGCCGAGAAGCCCTGGACCATGCGCAGGATCAGCAGCAGGGTCGGCGCGGCGATACCGATCGCGGCGTAGCCGGGAAGGATGCCGATGAGGAAGGTCGCGGCGCTCATGATGATGATCGACCACGACAGCGCCCAGCGGCGTCCGTACTTGTCTCCCCAGTTGCCCCAGAAGACTGCGCCGATGGGGCGCAGCAGGAAGGAGAGCGCGAAGACGGTAAAGGCCGCCATCAGCCCGACGGATTCATCCTCAGCGGGGAAGAATACCGTGGCGATGACGGCGGCGAGGTAGCCGTAGGAGGCGTAGTCGAACCATTCGATGAAGTTTCCGATGAAACTCGCCGAGGCGGCTTTGCGAAGCGCGACCCGTTCATCGTGGGAGAGCTGCCTGGGCGTCTTTGGGGACGAGTCCGTAGCAGCTTCAGTAGGTAGGGCAGGAGTATTGTCCATGTCAGTTTGTATTTTCTCGTGTGGGGAGAATGCGCTGGCGGCGCGAACACCTCGCGCCGCCAGCGCACCCTTCATCGTTCGGGTGGTATTGTCGGTTGATGTTCGGAAGCGGGGTCTGTTGCCCCGCCGTCTTGCTGAGAGTTCATGCGTTCAAGCAGGATGGGCGCCATACCGCCGATGATGATCAGCGCGCCACCGATCGCGCCGATGACGGTGAGGGATTCCTTCCAGAACAGCAGACCCAAGATCAGGGCGACCACGCACTCCCAGTAGGACACCGTCGACAGTTCGACCGCGAGCAGGTGCTTCCCGGCGACGACCAGGAAGCCGATGGCGAACAGGCCGCAGAATGCGAACAGGACGAATGCCCAGCCCCAGTTGGTGGGGGTCATGACCGCGAAGGGGTTCGTGTGGTCGAGCAGGCTCATCCGGAAGACCAGCACCACGAGGGCGCCGACCATGCCGAAGACGAAGTTCCAGAATCCGCGGACCTCGGAGTCGATGTCGCCACGGTAGCGATAGAAGAACAGCGCTAGGCCGTAGAAGACACCCGAGCCCAAGCCAAAGATGTCGCCCATGATCTTATTCGGGTGGTCCGGGTCGACGCCCAGCTGGATGCCGAAGGTCAGGCCCTCGCCCGAGGTGTAGTTGATGAGGCCGATGGTCATCAGCATGCCGATGAAGACCAGGGCCAGGAAGCACGCATTGCGCAGCGAGATCTTCTCTTTGAGGAAGATCCGGGCCAGCAGCGCCGACACCAGCGGGCCGGTGTAGATGAGGAAGACCGCGTTGGCGATCGAGGTCATCAGCGTCGAGGACACGTAGAGCGCCAGCGAGGTGCCGATCGACAGACCGCCGGCGATGACGGCGAACGACAGTTTGGTCGTCCTCAGCTGGTGGATCTTCTTCACCGCCAGCAGGATGACGAGGAAGCCGAGAGCCCCGAGGGTCATACGCCCGAAGGCGAGGAAGTCACCGATGATGTACTTTGCCCCGGTCTCGGGGTTGATGGGGGTCGACAGCCGCCCGAAGGTGCCGACGAAACCCATGCCCGTCGCGGAGAGAATCATGGCCGTGAAGCCGAGCTTCTTGTTCATCCGGTGATGACCGGAGACGGCCAATGGAGAAGTGGTTTCCATACGTTGAGCTTTCTGAAACGGAAGACCCGGGGTGGGACCCCGCTAGCCAGCGAGGGCCCCACCCGTGTGGGTCTTAGACGAGGGTGGGGTCGTCGACCTGGTTGGGGAAGTAGTCTTCGCAGGTGCCTTC
>JAUMWV010000016.1:0-22222 GCA_030529455.1 Propionibacteriaceae bacterium
CGCCCGTCGGGCTCGCCGACGGTGCCTTGATCGGGGCCTGGACGATGCCGATCGCGGGCTCTTCGCTCTCCAGGGCGGGTGGATTGGCGAGAGCGAACAGCAGACCCGATGTCAGCAGGCCAGCTGTGCCGATCACCACCAACATCATCACCATACGAATACGCTCTGACGTCATTCCTGTCTCCTCATCGGATTACTTTCTGATGTCTACTAGTGAACAGCACGCAGATGAGGAACTGCTCTGTCCAGCATGAGAAAGCTCTTAGCAACGGCCGCAGCGTTGCCTAGGGCGTTGGCGGCGTGGTGGGAACTAACGGGAGCCGATCTTCCGGGACTCCGTTCGCAGTCCAGGTTGCGTCCCTAGTCAACACCTGTTTCCGCTCCCGCCCGGGTCTGTGCGGACCAATCGGCTCTGATCTGGTACGTCCTGGGACGACGGTGACGACGATGAGGCGGCCCGGCCTGATGCAGGGCGGAGCGTCCGGTTACCGATTGCGGGCAGGCCTCGGGTCAGGATCGCTGTCCTCGTCGGCGCTCTGGGGGCATACTGAGTGCGTGCGTGGACTGTGGGCTGTGCTGGTGGTGGGTGCGCTGCTCACCGGGTGTAGCGCGCTGGGGATCAGGCCGCCGTCGGAGCCGGTGCCGAGCGCTCGCGTCGACTGGGATGCCCCGGTCGCGACGTCTTCGCCCATGCCAGCGCCGACGACGCCCTCCCCGGTAGCCGCGAGCCCCGCACCCAATGGGCTGACGTGGGGACCGAAGCCGGGTACCGTGCTGGGTCCGGCCGGGCACGCGCTGGAGCTGATCCCATCCGATCCGAACGAGAGGTTCCGGTGTGAGCCCTTACCCAGGTCCTCCGATGCGGGAAAGACCCTGAGTCGGCGAGACTTCGTTGACTGGGCCCGTCCCGCTGTCCGGGTCGCCGTGAGCGAAGGGTTCGCGATTGCCTTCTGGGACACCGTGTCCTTCGATGGTGTGGAGAGGCACACGAACTATGCCGTGTGGGCTAGGGATTTTACCGGGATCATCACCGAGGACTGGCAGGGGACGCACACGGATGCTGGTATTGCCTTCGAAGATGGCCCGAAGGCTCTCCGGGCCGCCATCGAATGCTTGGCCCGCAAACCCCGGTAGTTTCATGCTCTACCCCACCCGGCACGGTCGGCTATCGCGGTGTCTGCTAGGTGGTTCACCTTGCCGGAGCGTGGTGGGCGCAGAGGGACTCGAACCCCCGGCCGCCTGCTTGTAAGGCAGGTGCTCTAACCAACTGAGCTATGCGCCCGCTAGCGGCTCATACTGTAGCCGCTGGCAGGTGATCCGTCACCCAGGCACGGCCTTGGCGTTTTCCGCCGGGGGAGCCGCGCCGGATCAGGTCAGCGCGGCGCGCACGAGCGTGGCGACCAGCTTGCCCTCGGCCCGGCCCGCGACGCGGGCGTTGACGGCCTTGACGATCTGGCCCATCTGCTTCATGGACGCACCCTCGACCCGGGCGACCTCCTCGTCGACGATCGCCCGAACCTCGTCCTCGGTCAGCGCGGCGGGCAGGTAGCGCGAGAGCCAATCGGCCTCGGCGGTTTCCTTAGCGGCGAGGTCCGGGCGGCCCCCGGCGGCGTAGGCCTCGGCCGAATCCCGGCGCTTGCGCACCTCGCGCTGCACCACGGCGAGTTCCTCTGCGTCGCTCAGCTCGCGCGCCGACTCGCCAGCGACCTCCTCGACCTGGATCGCGCCAAGCGTCAGCCGGATGTTGGTCTTCGCGGCCTCGTCCTTCGCGCGCAGCGCCACCACCAGATCCGCACGCAGCCGCGTCTTCAACGATCCCATCTCGTTCCTTTCCTCAGTTTTCTTCCAAATATCTCCCGGGCAGGCGTTGGGGCGCAACACATTTGCGGGGCCTGCCCTCCCACCCGGAAACCCTCCGGTTCCGGGGTTTAGGCAGGGCGTTCCCTGGGGCGGCCCGGCCCGAATGGGTTGCGGCGAACACCAGCGGGAAGCCGCCTACCGGATTAGCCTGGACAGGTCGGTGCCCGGGCGTCGCTGGCGCGGCCGGTAGGGGTCTGGACCCGCGCTTCGACAACCCTGAAGGAGGCGCCATGAAACCCATCATGATCCGCAGCGCGGTCGTTGCCGCCCTAGGCGGGCTCCTGTTCGGCTTCGACACGGCCGTGATCTCGGGAACCACCAGGGCCCTCACCTCCCAGTTCGGCTTGAGCAGCTTCGCGCTCGGGTTCACGGTGGCCACGGCGCTGATCGGCACCATCGTGGGCGCGCTGACCGCCGGACGCCCGTCGGATGCCTATGGGCGCCGGATCGTGTTGATGGCGATCGGTGCGCTGTATCTGCTATCGGCGATCGGATCGGCGGTCGCCAACGATTGGTATCTCTTCATGGTCGCGCGGTTCATCGGCGGCATTGGCGTTGGCGGTGCCTCGGTTACCGCCCCCATCTACACCGCCGAGATCGCGCCGCCGCGACTGCGTGGGCGGCTGGTCGGGCTGGTCCAATTCAACGTGGTGCTGGGCATCCTGCTGGCCTACCTGTCCAACTACCTTATCGAACTGGCGATGCCGCCCTCTGTCGCGTGGCGGTGGATGCTCGGGGTCGAGGCCATTCCGGCGGCTCTGTTCCTGGCCCTGTTGTTCACCATCCCCGAATCGCCGCGCTGGCTCTTCCTGCGTGGCCGCACCGAAGAGGCCCACGTCAACCTGAAACGCCTGTCGTCCACCCCGGAGGAGGCCAGCGAGGCAGAGCGAGAGATCCTCGAGGCACTGGCCGAGGACGCCAGGCAGAGCGGCAAGGTGCCATTCTTCGTCTCCCGGCACCGGCGGGTGATCCTTCTCGCGGTCGCCATCGCGGCTTTCAACCAGTTGTCGGGCATCAACGCGATCATGTACTACGCCCCCGATATCTTCCGCATGGCCGGGGCCGCCGGAGACGTAGCCCTGATCCAGGCCATCGCGGTGGGCGGAATGAATCTCGTCGCGACGATGGTCGCCCTCACCCTGATCGACCGTTTCGGGCGGCGCAAGCTCATGCTGGTGGGTTCCATCGGGTACCTGATCAGCCTGGGCACGATCGCCACGCTGTTCTTCCTCCGCGGCACGGATGTCAGCGGTGGGACCAGCGCTTTGGTCCTGGCCTGCCTGCTGCTGTTCATCGCCTCCCACGCCTTCGGCCAGGGGTCGGTGATCTGGGTGTTCATCTCGGAGATCTTCCCCAACCGGATCCGGGCACGCGGCCAGGCCCTCGGGTCCTTCACCCACTGGTTCTTCGCCGCGCTCATCAGCTGGACGTTCCCCTGGATCGCGACCGGCATGGGGCCGGGCGCGGCCTTCGCGCTGTTCTTCGTGTGCATGCTCGGCCAGCTGATCTGGGTGCTCACGGTGATGCCCGAGACGAAGGGGGTCCCGCTGGAGGAGATGGAACACCAGCTCATGCCGGACAGCGCCTCGGGGACGCGGTGAGGAGACGGCGGAATCGTTGCCGGTGGGTCTGCTCGGATAGACTGAGTCATTGTGGCTGCTGCTGACCTGACTCACCTGATCGCTGAACTCGACAAGTCCCTGACCTCCATTGAGGCCGTGGTGGACCTCGACGCGCTGCGCGCCGACATCAAGGAGCTGGAGGAGCAGGTCGCGGCCCCCGACCTGTGGGACAACCAGGAGAACGCCCAGCGGGTCACGAGCCTCCTGTCGGCTAAGCAGGCCGAGTTGGAACGGGTGAGTGCGCTGCGTTCCCGGCTGGAGGACGCCGAGGTCATGCTCGACCTGGCGGCCGAGGAATCGGACCAGGCTGCCGCCGACGAGGTGGAGGCCGAGCTCAAGGCCCTGACCGCCGACATCGCGGCGCTGGAGGTTCGGACGCTGCTGTCGGGGGAGTACGACCAGCGGGACGCCCTGGTGACGATCCGTTCCGAGGCCGGTGGCGTCGACGCCGCCGACTTCGCCGAGATGCTGTTCCGTATGTACCTGCGCTGGGCAGACCGGCACGGCTACGCTACCGAGGTCTACGACACCTCCTACGCCGAGGAGGCCGGGCTGAAATCGGCGACCTTCGCGGTCAAGGCCCCGTTCGCCTACGGCACGCTGTCGGTCGAGCAGGGGACGCACCGGCTGGTGCGCATCTCGCCGTTCGACAACCAGGGCCGCCGCCAGACCTCCTTCGCCGGTGTCGAGGTGCTGCCGGTGACCGAGGAGGCCGACCACATCGACATCCCGGAGGCCGACCTAAGGATCGACGTCTTCCGCTCGTCCGGGCCGGGCGGGCAGAGCGTCAACACCACCGACTCGGCGGTGCGCATCACCCACCTGCCGACCGGGCTGGTCGTCAGCTGCCAGAACGAGAAGTCCCAGCTGCAGAACAAGGCCGCCGCGTTGCGGGTGCTGCAGGCCCGGCTGCTCGAACGCGCCCGCCAGGAACGCGAGGCCGAGCTCAACGCGCTGCGCGGCGACGGCGGCAACTCCTGGGGTGCCCAGATGCGCAGCTACGTGCTGCACCCCTACCAGATGGTCAAGGACCTGCGCACCGAGTACGAGGTGGGCAACCCCGACGCGGTCTTCGACGGTGATCTCGACGGCTTCATCGACGCGGGCATCCGCTGGCGCAAGAAGTCCAGCTAGTCGGCGACGCGCCGCGCAACCGCTTGGGGTTTCGCGGCACCCTCGCCTATAGTCGTCACGACCGAACTGAGAACTTCTCAGAAAACTTCCCCAACCTCGGTCGGAGTTCACGTGATTACTTTCGAAGATGTCTCGAAGATCTACCACGGCCAGCAGAATGCTGCGCTCAAGAACATCAACATCGAGATTGACAAGGGCGAATTCGTCTTCCTCGTCGGTACTTCGGGATCTGGCAAGTCGACCTTCCTGAGGCTGATCCTGAGGGAGTACCGGCCGACCCGGGGCAACGTGTACGTGGCGGGTAAACACCTCAACACGCTGCACCAGTGGAAGGTGCCGCATCTGCGCCGCCAGATCGGGACGGTCTTCCAGGACTTCCGGCTGCTGCCCAGCAAGACCGTGTACGAGAACGTCGCCTTCGCCCTGCAGGTGATCGGCAAACCCACCTCGGAGATCCGGCGGCTGGTCCCAGAGACACTGGAACTGGTCGGCCTGGCGGACGCCGGAAACCGGCGTCCTGATGAACTGTCCGGCGGTGAGCAGCAGCGGGTGGCGATCGCCCGGGCCTTCGTGAACCGGCCCAAGATCCTCATCGCCGACGAGCCGACCGGAAACCTCGACATCGACACCTCGATGGGCATCATGAAACTCCTCGACCGGATCAACAAGGTGGACACCACCGTGGTCATGGCGACTCACGATCACACCATCGTCGATCAGATGCGCAAGCGAGTGATCGAGCTCAAGAACGGGGAACTGATCCGCGACCAGGCCAAGGGCGTCTACGGTACCGCCTGACGAGAAACGGGAAGATTAACGATGCGTCACACATTCCGCGAAGCCTGGACCGGTATCCGCCGCAATGCGGCCATGACCGTCGCCGTCGTCGTCACGATGGCGGTCTCGCTCACCCTGTTCGGAGTCGGGCTGCTCACCGCGATGCAGGTCGACCTCATCAAGGGACGCTGGTACGACAAGATTGAGATCTCGGTGTTCCTGTGCGTCCAGGACTCTCCCGGCGGCACCTGCACCCCGGGCAAAGCGACCACCGACGCCCAGCGCGAGACGATCCGCACTGCGCTGGAGGCCAATCCAGAGGTCGCCCAGGTCTTTTACGAATCCCAGGAAGAGGCGTACGCCGATTTCCGGGAGATGTTCAAGAACCAGCCGACGATGCGCGACTCTCTCACGCTGCAGCAAATGCCTGATTCCTTTCGGATCAAGCTGAAGAATCCCGAGAACTATGAGGGTGTGGTCAGCGAGGCGAAGGGGCTGCAAGGAGTCTGGCAGGTGCAGGACCTGCACACGATTCTGGACAACATGTTCAAGATCCTGAACTTCCTGAAATGGGTCACTATCGGCATGAGCGTGGCGCTGCTGATCGCCGCCGCGTTGCAGATCGCGAATACCATCCGCATGGCGGCTTTTACCCGCCGCCGGGAGCTCGGGATTATGCGCTTGGTGGGTGCGTCCAACACCTATATTTTGCTGCCGTTCTTGCTGGAGAGCCTGTTCGCCGCCTTGCTCGGCATTGCGGTTGCCGGGGTTCTGCTGGTGGCGGGATTGTGGCTGCTGGTGCTCAAGAACCTTCAAGTATCACTTAAGGCTTTACCGTGGGTTGACTTGGTGCATGTCTGGACGGCGATCGGGTGGGTTGCCTTAGTGGGGGCGGTATTGGCTATTATCCCAACGTTGTTGGCCACGAGGAAATACCTCAGGGTCTAACTCGACAGATCTGGAGAACGACGTGAACCGGGACTTTCCCCCCGCCATTGGCGGCCCGCGTAACGCGATGACCGGCCTGCGTAGACTTGGCATTGCCGCCGTCTGTGCCGTGCTGTCGCTGACTGCCGCGCCGCTGGCATTTGCTGATGACCTGACCGACCAGCGCTCGCGGCTGAAAGAGCAAATGGCCCAGACGAGGTCACAAATCGATGAGTTCAGCGGCAAGGTGGCTGCGGCGGTCGAGAAATACAACGCCTCCAAAGCCCAACTGGCCGAGGCCGAGGCGAAACTCGCTGCCGCCGAATCAGCGACCTCGAGCGCTAAACGCGAAGACGACCTGCGGGCCGCCGAACTCGCGGCCGCCGAGGCGGCTCTGGAGGCGGCGAAAGCAGAGGTGATTCGCGCCAAGGCAGCGGTCGAAGAGGAGCGCGGCCGGATGGGCGAGGTGGTGCGCGAGAATATGGTGGCCGCCACTCCACTGGTCAATTTCGCGATGTTTGTCGAAGACCTGAAAACCAGCGATATCGGGTCGAGGCTGCAGTACTCCGCCGCGGTGTTCAGCGCCCGTTCGGCCAACATGGACCGGCTGACTGAGGCCCAGTTCAGGCTGGAGGCCGCCGAACAGCGCGCGGCCGAGGCGGAACAACAGGCCGAGCAGGCCAAGCAGCGCGCTGCCGAACAACTCGCCGAGACCCAGCGCATTGAGGCCGAGGCGGCCGAACTGCGCGGCCGGGTGGCCTCCCTGGTCGAGAGCAACGCCAAGCTCAAGGGAGAGGCCGAGTCCGAACTGGCCAAGGCCGAATCCGACTACAAGCAGATGGAATCCGAAAGCGCCGAACTGGATCGCCGGATCGCTGCCCGCATCGAGGCGCAGCGCCGGGAAGAAGCGGCGCGGGCCTCCAGGTCATCGTCGTCCCGCGGCTCCTCTGGCGGGGGCGGGGGTAGCTACTCGAGCAACTCCTCGCTGTTCTGGCCCGCGCAGGGACGGCCGGGTTCCCCGTTCGGTATGAGGCTGCACCCGATCCTCGGGTACTACCGCATGCACTGGGGCACCGACATCGGCGCCGGGTGCAACACGCCGCTGTACGCCGCCGGGGACGGGGTCGTGACGGAGAAGTTCTACAACTCTGGCTACGGCAACCGGCTCGTCATCGACGTGGGACGCATCAACGGCTCCTACATTTCGGTGGGCTATGCCCACGCCACCCGCTACATCGTGGGTAAGGGCGAGCGGGTGTCCCGCGGCCAGATCGTCGGCTACGTGGGCACGACCGGCCTATCGACCGGATGCCACCTTCACCTGGAGGTCTGGCAGAACGGCACCAAGGTCAACCCGATGAAGTGGTTCTGATGCCGAGGGAGACCGGACGCAAACTCGTGGCGCAGAACAAGAAAGCGTTCCACGACTATCACATCGGTGACCGGTTCGAGGCGGGACTGGTGCTCACCGGCACCGAGGTGAAGTCGTTGCGCGCCGGACGCGCGTCCCTGGTCGACGGTTTCGTCACGATCGACGAGGGGGAGGCCTGGCTGCGCCAGACCCACATCCCGGAGTACGAGTTCGGGACCTGGCGCAACCACACGGCCAAGCGCACCCGCAAGCTGCTGCTCAACCGCAAGGAGATCGACAAGCTCTCCCGGGAGGTCGCGAACTCCGGCAAGACCATCGTGCCGCTGTCGATCTATTTCTCAGACGGTTACGCCAAGGTTGAGATCGCGGTCGCGACGGGCAAGAAGGACTGGGACAAGCGCCACTCCATCGCCGAGCGGGACGCCAAACGCGAGGCTGAGCGGGCGCTGGCGGAACGGAACCGGCGCCGCCGCTGAACCCTGGCTGCGGGAGCGCGCCGGCGGGCCGGAAGCTGCCGGCTAGACCGGTGCGGTCCGGTGCCTAGATGCCGGGAAACCACAGTGGGGCAAAGGATGACTCCTTTGCCCCACCACGCGTGTCCGGGATCAGCGGACCGAAACCAGGTCGCAGACGAAGATCAGGGTCTCCCCGGGGGCGATGACGCCGCCCGCCCCGCGGTCGCCATAGGCCAGGTGCGGAGGGATGACCAGCTTGCGGCGGCCACCGACCTTCATGCCCACGATGCCCTGGTCCCAGCCGGGAATGACCCGGCCGGCCCCGAGCGGGAACTGGATCGGCCCGCGGCCATAGCTGGAGTCGAACTCCTCGCCGCTGGAATAGGCGACACCGACATAGTGCACCGACACCAGCTGACCAGCGGCGGCCTCGGCGCCGTCGCCCTCACGCAGGTCGGTGATCTCAAGGCCGGTGGGCGGAGGACCCTCGGGAAAGTCAATCTCAGGCTTGTCAGACATGGGGCCCAGGCTAGCCGATTTGGTACAAGGTGGGACAATAGCTACGTGAACTCTGACTCGCTTGGTATCCGGATCACCGAACAACAGCGAGACCGCGCCCTGGCCTATCTGCAACAGGCCTACGCCGATGGACGCCTCGACGAGTCGTCCTTCGAGGAGCGCCTCGGAAAGGCGCTGGCAGCCACCACCCGGCGGGAACTGGACAAAGCCTTCTCCGGCCTGGCGGCGACGCCGCTCGCGGTGGCCGCGGTCCGCACCCGGCGGACCGTCGCCAAACGGGCACCGGACGTGGTGTTCGGGCTCATGCACCTGTCGCCCCTCGTCAGCTTGGTCGTCGGTCCCGCGGTCGCCTACGGCGTCTCGGAGAAGGGCAGCCCGATGCGTGCGGAGGCGGCGAAATCGCTCAACTTCAACCTGTGGATCGCGCTGGGCGCGGTCTTGACGCTGCTGTTCAGCCCACACGTGGCCATCACTGCGATCCTGCTGACCGGGTTCGGGCTGACGTGGCTCATCTCGACCCTGGTCAACGGGATCAAGGCCATGGGCGGACAGCCGGTCAGCTACCCGCTGCAGCGCATGCGGATCTTGCCGATCGAGCAGCGGGGGCGCCGGTAGGCCCATAATCGGTTTCCCTGCACCCACCCCGGCCGGTAAACTGGTGGGGCACTGCGGTGCATGACAACTCAAGAGGGGGTGACTGGTTTCGACTTGGGACGGTAGTCCCAGGAGAAGCGGGCCGAGGAGCCAGACTCAACTCGTAAACGATCGTCTGGAAACCAATAAGTGCCGAAAACAAGCGCACTGACTTCGCCCTCGCCGCCTGATCGGTAGAGCCGAAGGGTCAGCCCGGATGTGCCTTCCGTCCGGTTCCTGGCCTCATCCAGAAGGCTGACCGCCGCGTCCTCGTTTCAGGGACGTAGCGGGACATTTCATGAAACTGGGCTCGTCTGCGACATGTCGTCGTGAGCGCAGGAGCCGAGAAACCGCTGAGACGACTGCGCCCGGAGAATACCTGGTTCGCCTTTCAAGGACGCGGGTTCGATTCCCGCCACCTCCACCGTGAGGGAAGTGCTGAAATCACAAGAGACAGCACTTCCCTCAACTGTTTCTCCCCTCGGCCGGACTGTGCGATTCCAGCTACTTCCTCCGGCGACGACGAAGCTCTTCTTTGTACTCGACCCGCAACTGGTCGTAGAACGCGTCTGTGAGATTGGCCATGTGGCTCACAGCTTCGCCCGACCAGGTATGCGAGAGTCCTTTGCTATGCTTCCAGGCCATGCGCTGGTCATCGCGAAGACCTTCCTTCCAACACAGCGCCTGATGGTCGTGCGAGGTCAGCTTGCGGCCCTTCCTCTTGGCATTGACCCGCTCTAGCAGCTCGGTGGCGGTGAAGGGGTGGGTCTGGTTCGGATCGGTCTTCCGGACAACCACACGCTCAGCATCTTCGGTGACGGAGACCACTAGGTCGGCGCTGGAAACTGTCTTCGTGTAGCGCAAGTGCACATCGTAGACCGCTGCAACGCGCCGCATGTCGGCGCCGTCGGCCTTGGCCTGGTCGATCATCTTACGCAGGCCGTTGATGAAGTCCTGGACCTCCTCGACAACTGATGTCGACGGCTCGGCTTTCATGAACTGCACAGGTTCGGACGGTGCTTTTGCTCCGAGGGGCAGTAGCTGCCAAGTGATTGAGTCGGCTAGATCCTTCTGGAAGCGGTCCAGCATGAAGTCACGGTAGTTCAGGACGCTGGTCTGCAGAAAGGGGTAGATCATCTCGCCCAGATCCGCAGCGTAGAGGTGTGTCGCTCGGTTGCGGTACTCAATCAAAGCGTGGATATTGGCCGAGAGCGCCTTGCCATCCACATCTACAGGGAAGAGCATGCTGGGAATCACCTGCTTGAGGGCATCCTCGGCTGACAGGGTACGATACGGTTCACCGCGCCGCTTCTTATAGAAGATCCGCTTGCCTGCCTTCTTCAGCGCCGCCTTCAGCGCGAGCTCCCAAGCGTTGATGACCAGCAACACCACTACCTCATCGCGGTACTCCATGCGTGGCTTGTTGTAGATCTCGATAGCCGCCAGCATCGCCGACAAAGAGTTGGAGACGAGACGCCGGGAGGAGATGTAGGGCTGCCGCATACTTGCTCTCTTCGAAGATCAACGTTGATACTCAGAACTCTACAAGTTGGCACCGACATAACCGTGGAGGCACGTCGCTGCAGTGGCCCTTTGGCTTGTCACGCTGCGGGGTGGGGGATGAGATCCGCCCACAGGTGGCTGGCGTCGGACCGTTCCCGCTGTGCGCGGGGAAACTCCATGGGAGAGTCTCGTCTTGTGCCCTGGTCCTTGATCTCCTGACAGCTCCCGGATCTTTCCAGACGGGTAAACCCCAGGTTGACGGGCAGACTCAGACCACAACTACTCCACTGCGTTCGTTACATCGACGCCGATCGGGTTCTTCGATTCCTGAAACCCTCGGGTTTGTCTAGGCCCTAGTGGTGCGGGACACCCAGGATGAGACCTTCGTTCGTCATACACAGCTGAAGTGGCGTGGCAACGGTGGGGTGATGCTCGGGTCGTCTAGAGCGGAGTACGACGCGCCCTACCGCCCCGGTGCCTGCAACCTCGTTGCGGAGACCGATGTCGCAGTCGACGAGCTCTTGCTAACGCTGTCGAGGTTGGGACGATGAGCGTCTCTAGGCCGATGAATCTTCCTCATGGCGGCCGCACTGCGCGGGTCGGCGAGTTCGACGGCAATTGCTGGAACCTCGACTCCTCTCCCGGAGAGTGGCCACGCTGTAAAGTTCACCACCAGTCAAGATGAGGTCGAGTATCTGGGTTGAATCTTCCGGCCTGAGGAGTCGAGGTCGCAGTCACGCGGCGAAAGTAACCGTCACCAAGTGATCCCTGAAGGCCCGGATTCTGATACATGCCTTTGAATTCCGCCGCGACTGGCTGGGGCATGTGCTGCATAGCCTCTGGCTAGTCTCATGTCATGTGACTGGTTTCACGCTCTAGACACCGAGGCATGGGACAACGCGTCCACTCAGTCCAGGGCTCCTTGGTGCGTTCGGGGCTGTGGGCACAGGTGCCCGTGATCCCCGGCAATCCAGAAGACCCACTCCCGGCGGTCCTGGCTCTTTGGCCGACCGAGCGCGGCAGGGACCGATACTGCCCCCGATAAGGAGTGAAGAGGCCAGACCCCGCCCCGCCGGGCGCGCCGCCCCCGCCGGTGGCCGCACCGGCTTCGTATGATGGGGGTGTGCCGCAACCGCCGCGTCCTGGAGAATTGCTCGTCGCCCGCGCGGGCGAGCTCGATGGCTACTTCGCGCGCTCGGTCGTGCTGCTCCTCGACCACGATGCCGGCGGCACCCTCGGCGTGTGCCTGGACCGGCTGTCGGATTACTCGCTGGGCGACGTGCTGCCCGCCTGGGAGGACCTGGTGAGCCCTCCCGGACGCCTCTTTGAGGGCGGACCGGTGTCCAAGGACGGGGCCATCTGCGTGGCCCGCCTGGCCAACCCCAGCGAAGACCCGCCAGGGTTCCGCCGGGTCTTCGGCGACATTGGCCTGCTCCACCTGGACACCCCAACCGAGCTGGTGCGCGGCGGCTACACCGACCTGAGGATCTTCGCCGGATACGCCGGCTGGTCGCCCGGGCAGCTGGAACACGAGCTCGTGGCCGGGGCCTGGCACCGGGTGGAGTCCCACGACGAGGACATCTTCGGCGCCCGGCCCGACCAGCTGTGGCGCAGGGTGCTGCGCCGCCAGGGCGGGGAGCTCGCGCTGTATTCCACCTGGAGCCGCACCCCGGAACTCAACTGATGGTGTGGTGGGGCCCCTAAGATGGCGACAAGGATCAGGAGGAACTATGTCTGACTCAGGGTTGCGGGGTCCGAAGCATCGCATCCTCGTCGTCGACGACGATTCGGCGCTGGCGGAGATGCTGCAGATCGTGCTGCGCCAGGAAGGGTTCGACACAGCGTGGTGCGCTCGCGGCGACCACGCCCTCGCCGAGTTCCGCGACTCACGCCCCGACCTGGTCTTGCTCGACTGGATGCTTCCGGGACGGGACGGGGTGCAGGTCTGCCGCGACATCCGCGCCGAGTCGGGCGTCCCCATCATCATGCTCACCGCGAAATCCGAGACCAGTGATGTGGTCGCCGGGCTGGAGGCCGGGGCCGACGACTACGTGGCCAAGCCCTTCAAGGCCAAGGAACTGATCGCCCGGATCAGGACGAGGCTGCGGCGTCCCTCGGCAGACACCGGCTCCGACCTGCTACGGATCGGCGACATCACGATCTCGGTGTCGGGGCACCAGGTGCGCCGCGGCTCCACGGTGCTGGCGCTCACGCCCCTGGAGTTCGACCTGCTGCTGGCGATGGCTCGCCGCCCCGGCCAGGTGCTCACCCGGGACGCGCTGCTGGACGAGGTCTGGGGGTATCGCAACACCGCAGATACCAGGCTGGTCAACGTGCACGTGCAGCGGCTCCGGGCGAAGGTGGAGAAGGACCCCGAGCACCCGGAGATCATCGTGACGGTTCGTGGCGTCGGATACCGTGCAGGCCAGCCCGCGGAATGAGGCGGGCCGCCGATGGCGCCCGATGTCGCCATCCCGGCTGTGGTGGTCCTCCCTTCCGCTCCGGGTCGTGGTCTCGACCCTGGCCTCCTCTGCCCTCGTGCTCATCCTCGGGGGCCTGCTCCTGCTGCGCCTCGCGACGGATGGCATCGTCGACGCGAAACGCGAAACCGCGATCCAGCAGGCCAGCGCGGCCTTCAACCAGTTGCAGACCCAGCTGCGTGCCGCCAACGTCGACAGCATGACCGTGCAGTACGAGCGGCTCAACCAACTGTTCGACCAGGTCGGCACCCACGGTGGCCAGTACATCGTCATGGAGGGCGCGCTGTCTGGCCTGCGCACCTCCGGCATCGCCCAATCCAGCGTCCCCGACGAGCTGCGCGAGGCCGTGCAGGCAGGGGAGGGCATGTGGGTGACCCCGACCAGCGTGCGCTACTCGGGGATGGAGCAGGCGACCGAGCCGGGACTGGCGATCGGGACCACACTGGAGGTGCCGGTCACGGGGGAGCTGATCCCGACCTATTTCATCTTCCCGCTGACCACTGAGGTCGCGACGCTGCGTGCCCTGCAGCAGGCGGTCGTCCTCACCGGCCTGCTGCTGCTCGGCGCGCTGGGGGGAGTGTCCTTCCTGGTCGCCCGCCAGGTGGTGCGGCCGGTCCGGCTGGCCAGCCAGGTCGCCAGGCGCCTCGCCTCCGGTGAACTCCACGAGCGGTTGCGGGTGCGCGGCACCGACGACCTGGCCTCCCTGGCGACCTCCATGAACAACATGGCCTCCGAACTGCAGCAACAGATCGGGCGGCTGGAGAACCTCTCGCGGCTGCAGCAACGCTTCGTCTCGGACGTCTCCCACGAGCTGCGCACCCCGCTGACGACGGTGAAGATGGCCGCCGAGATGCTGCACGACGCCCGGGATTCCTTCGACTCGGCCACGCAGCGCTCCGCGGAACTGCTGCACCACGAACTGGAACGGTTCGACGGGCTGCTCAGCGACCTGCTGGAGATCTCCCGCTTCGACGCCGGGGCGGCGACGCTCACGGTGGAGGAGACCGACCTGGTCGACCTGGTCCGCACCGAACTGGACGCCCAGCGCGCCGTCGCCGACCGGGCCGGAATCGAGCTGCGGCTCCACCAGGACGGGCCGATCATGGCCGAGGTCGACCCCAGGCGGATTCGCCGGATCGTGCGCAACCTCGTCAGCAACGCGCTGGAACATGGGGAGCGCCTACCGGTCGACATCCGGCTCGCCGAAGACGACGAAGCAGTCGCGATCGCGGTGCGCGACCGGGGCGTCGGTTTCCTCCCGAGCCAGGCCTCGCAGGTGTTCGACCGGTTCTGGCGGGCCGACCCAAGCCGGACGCGCACCCTCGGCGGCAGCGGCCTCGGTCTAGCCATCGCCCGCGAGGACGCCCGGCTGCACGGCGGCTGGCTCGCGGCCTGGGGCAGGCCGAACCAGGGCGCCCAGTTCCGGCTCACGCTGCCAAAGAGCCCCTCGATCGTGCTCCAGGACTCGCCGTTGCCGCTGATCCCGCTCGACCTCGAACAGCCCCTCAGGGAGAACTGAATGAGAAGGCTTCTGCTCTGTGCGCTGGTCACGCTGACCCTTGTGGGGTGCGCCTCGCTGCCGGTGACCGGGCCGGTGACCCGCGTCCTCCCCTCCACCCAGCTGGTGCCCAGGGGAGCCGACATCGCACCCGGACCGCCGCTGCCGGACGCCTCCCCAGACCAGCTGGTCGCGGGCTTCCTCGTGGCGATGTCCGCGGGCCAGTCCGGGCTGGCCGTGGCCAAGAAATATCTCACCGCCGAAGCGCTGGCCGGGTGGCGTCCCGAGGAGAGTGGCATCGAGATCTACGACGGCACCGCAAGCTCACCGGCCGTAACCGCCGACAGCGCCCGCATCGACGCGCCACGGATCGGGCGGATCGACGCAGCGGGCCGGTTCACCCCACACGAGGACCGCCTCAACCACGACTTCGGGCTGGTGCGGGAGGCCGACCAGTGGCGGATCGGCAACCCGCCGCCGGGTCTGCTGATCTCGCACTATGTCTTCGGCCGCTATTTCGATGCCTACCCGGTGTACTTCTTCAACGGCGACCACCTGGTCCCCGACCTGGTGTACCTGTCGAACGGCCAGGTCACGCCCGAGCGGCTGCTCGGTGCGCTGTTCGGTGGGCCCTCACGGTGGCTAGCCCAGGCCGTGACCACCGCGGTGCCGGACGGCACCAGGCTGAACGACGCCTCCTTCGACGGCCGGGGCGTGGTCCAGGTCGACCTGAGCGCGAACGTGGAGGCGCTGAACCCGGAAGAGCGCCGCAGGCTCGGTGCACAGGTCATGTGGACGCTCAGCGCCTTGTCCCGGGTCACTTCGGTCAGTCTGACCGTCGGCAAGGAGCCCTTCGTCATCCCCGGGCAATCGGCGATTGGAGACCTGGAACTGGCCAACCTGCAGGGTTTCCAGGTGCTGGCTGGAGCCCAGACCGACGACCTCTTCGCGGTGTCCGCTGGCAGGCTGGGACGCCTCAACGACGAGGGGGCCTTCGTCCCGGTGCCGGGCGTGCTCGGTCAGCCGGGTGCCGACGTCCGCACGGTCGCGCTAAGCCTGGACGGGCTGACGGTCGCCGCGGTGACCGCGGGGGGTGCGCTGCTGGCCGGGGAACCGAACGGCAAGGCAGCCCCCGTCGCGACGGGGATCACCCACACGGGCGTCCCGCAGGTCATCGGCGGCGCGATCTGGGCGCCAGGACTCGATGAAGGCGGCCGCCCGGTGCTCGTCCGGGTGGGCCCGGACGAGCGGGCCGAGACCGTTACCCTGGACGGGCTGGACGGTGAGCTGGTGAGCTTCCGCATCGCTCCCGGCGGAACCCGCATCGCCCTGGTGGTGCAGCGCGACGAGCGCCGCGTGTTGCTCATGGGAGTCCTGCGGAAAAGGGAAAACAGAACCGGGATCGGTAGCTTGGTGGAACTGCGCCCGAGGGTGGACGGCGCCCAGCTGACGAACTTCGACCAGGTCGGCTGGGGAGGAGAGGCCACCATGGTCGTCCTGGCCTCCGCTGCGGCCGCCGGGCGGCTCGCCTACACCGTCACGGCCGACGGTGCCAAGGCCGACGCGATCGGGCCGATGGGTGACCACGATCTTCGGGGGCTGTCGGCCCTGCCCAGAAAGTCCGGGCTGCGCGCCGCCGCGATGAACGAGGATGCCCGGGTCCTGCGCTATGACGCGAGGGCGCGCTGGCAGGGCGTCAACGTCTCCGAGATCAGCGCCCTCGCTTACGCGGGCTAGGGGGTCGCAGACGATGCTGGACGCGGCGGCAGACCTGCTGCTGGGCGGAAACTGTCTCGGCTGCGGTGCGGCGGGGCTATGGCTCTGCGCGTCCTGTGAGGCCGAGCTGGGGGTGTGCGTCCCGGTGCGCGTGTCGCGTCCGGGGTTCCCGGAACCCATCTGGGCCGCCGGGCCTTACCGCGGGGCGCTGAAGGGCCTGATACCCGCCTACAAGGACGCGCAGGCGCTGCACCTGGCCCGCCCGCTCGGGCGGCTGCTGGCGTCCTGCGTCTCCCGCCTCGGGGCAGGTGCGCTGCTGGTGCCGCTGCCGAGCAGCCCCGGAGCGGTGCGCCGCCGGGGCGACGACCACATGCGGCGGCTGGTCCGCAAGGCCGCGTCCTGGCTCGACCCAGAGCCGCGCCTCGCCGTGGCGTTGCGTGCCCGGGCGCACGGGGACCAGGCCGAACTGTCTGCCGGTGCCCGCCAGGGCAACCTCGCCCACACCATGAGCGCCGCGCCGGGCTGCGGGGACGTCATCGTGTGCGACGACATCGTCACCACCGGCGCCTCCCTGGCCGAAGCCCGGCGGGCGCTGCTGGAGGCAGGCTACCGGGTCCGTGGCGCCGCTGTGATCGCGCACACCCCACGCCGTTGCGATCTCTGACTGGCTAGGCACGTTATCGTGTTTCCTGCGACAAACCCGGTCTTGGGGAGTAACGTTGCCGTATGGCAGGTGACGGCCACGCATTGGACGGCACCTCCTGCGGGTCACGATGTGGGTGACCCGCACAACTCACCGATGGAGGTTAGGCATGGACATCATCGTCACCGGACGTCACATGAGCGTGAGTGATCGCCTGCGCGAGCAGGTAGAGGAGCGAATCGCAACGATCGAGAAACTGCGAGATCGTGTCATCCGGGTGGAGGTCGAGTTCACTGCAGTCGGGACCAAGAATCAGCCAAGCGAAGCCATTGAGGTCGAGATAACTCTGCGCAGCAAGGGGCCGGTGATCCGTGCCGAAGCCAACGCTGAAGACAAGATGGCCGCGTTCGAAAAGGCCCTGGAACGAATCAAGGTCCAGCTGCGTAAGGCGGCCGATCGCCGCAAGACCCACCGCGGGCTCCGCGCGACCTCAATCGCCCCCGATCTCACATCCTTGCCTCCGGCGACCGAAGCGTCCGCCGAGGACGACGATCCCGTGACCCAGACCATCGCGGGTCTGGTGGTCACCGGCGATGGTCCGCTCATCGTGCGGGAGAAGGAGTTCGACGCGGTGCCGTTGACGCTCGCGCAGGCGCTCGACGAGATGGAACTGGTCGGTCACGACTTCTTCCTGTACCTGGACGCCGCGACCCGGAAACCGAGCGTGGTGTATCGCCGCAAGGCATACAACTATGGGGTGATCCACCTCAACGTCCAGGACTGATGCCGATGAGGCTGTCTCGCCCGCAGGCGCGACGGATCGCTTTGGCCGCCCAGCTCGTGGGGCGGCCAAAGCCCGTTTCGGCCACCGGGCGGGAGGTGTCCCGGGTGATCGCCCGGCTGGCCCAGTTCCAGATCGACTCGGTCAACGTGGTTGCTCGCGCCCACCTCATGCCGCTGTTCTCCCGGCTCGGCCCCTACGATCCGGAACTGCTGCGGCGGGCCGCCGAACGGGCTCCCCGCCGCCTGTTCGAATATTGGGGCCACGCGGCGAGCCTGATGGACACGGCGCTGCTGCCCGCGATGAGGCACCGGATGAACCGGCATTGGGACTGGCCCGGCCTGGACCAGCTCAACCGGGAGCGTCCAGGGTTCGTCGAGGACGTGCACGCCCGGGTCGCCGAGCGGGGTCCGGTAACCGCCCGGGAACTGGCGCCCCCAGGCTCTGGCGGTGCCGGGGCCTGGTGGGGCTGGTCGGAGACCAAAAGCGTCCTGGAGTGGCTGCTGGCCACGGGAAAGCTCGGCGTCGCCGACCGCACCCCGGCGTTCGAGCGCCGCTACGACCTGCTGGAACGGGTGCTGCCGCAGGCCGGTGCCGACGGGCTAGACACCGCCGAAGCACACCTGGTCCTGGTGCGCCGGGCGGCCGAGGCTCTCGGCGTCGCGTCGCGGCGCTGCCTGGCTGACTACTTCCGGACCGGGCGCCAGCCGACCGACGCCGCGATCGCCAGTCTGGAACGGTCTGGGGAACTGATCGCCGCGCAGGTCGAGGGCTGGCCAGAACCGGTCTGGGTGTGGCACAAGGCCGCCCGCCCACGCTCGGTGGAGGCGTGCGCGATCGTCTCCCCGTTCGACTCCCTGGTCTTCGAGCGGCGGCGTCTCGCGGCGCTGTTCGACGTGGACTACCGGATCGAGATCTACGTTCCCGCCGCGAAACGGGTGTACGGCTACTACGTCTACCTCTTCGTGTGCGGCGACGAGATCGCGGCCCGGGCCGACCTCAAGGCCGACCGCGCCACCGGGCGGTTGATCGTTCATTCGGCCTGGCTGGAGCCCGGAACCAGCCAGCCCGCCGAGCGCGTCGCGTCCGGGCTGGATGCCCAGCTGGGGGAACTGGCGGCGTGGCTCGGGCTGGGTGAGATCGAGTACCGGGACCGGGGGAGCCTGGCCCCGGTGCTGCGCGGGCTGGCGCGTTAGTGTCGCACCGCTAGGATTGAGCCCGGATGTCGCGGTGAACCGGCCGCGTAGCGGACTAATAAGGACACACAGTGGGTTTTGTCGATCGGCTGATGAACATCGGCGCTGGACGCACGCTCAAGAAGCTGGAGAAGGTGGCCAGCCAGGTCAACTCCATTGAGGAAGACTTCCAGGCGATGAGCGACGAGGAGTTGCGCGCTCAGACCGCCGAGTTCAAGGAGCGCCTGGCCAACGGCGAGTCGCTGGATTCGCTGCTGCCGGAGGCTTTCGCGACGGTGCGGGAGGCCAGCGTCCGGGTGCTGGGCAAGCGCCACTTCGACGTGCAGATCATGGGCGGTGCCGCGCTGCACTGGGGCAACATCGCCGAGATGAAGACCGGTGAGGGCAAGACCCTGGTCGGTACCCTCCCGAGCTACCTGAACGCGCTGTCCGGTGAGGGCGTCCACATCGTCACGACCAACGACTACCTTGCCAAGTACCAGTCGGAGCAGATGGGGCGTATCCATCACTTCCTCGGGCTGGAGGTCGGCTGCATCCTGGCCCAGATGAGCCCTGCGGAACGGCGCCTGGCCTACGCCGCCGACATCACCTACGGCACCAACAACGAGTTCGGTTTCGACTACCTGCGCGACAACATGTCGCTGAGCCTGGAGGACTTGGTGCAGCGGGGGCACCACTACGCGATCGTCGACGAGGTCGACTCGATCCTGGTCGACGAGGCCAGGACCCCGCTCATCATCTCTGGCCCGGCCGAAGACAACCGGCAGTGGTATCCCGAGTTCGCCAGGATGGCCGACCGGCTCCAGCGGGACCGTGACTACGAGGTGGACGAGAAGAAGCGGACGGTCTCGGTGCTGGCGCCCGGCATTGAGGAGGTGGAGGACCGCCTGGGTATCGAAAACCTCTACGAGTCGGCCAACACCCCGCTCATTAGCTACCTCAACAACGCGATCAAGGCCAAGGAACTCTTCAAGCGGGACAAGGACTACGTCGTCATGGGCGACGAGGTGCTGATCGTCGACGAGCACACCGGACGCACGCTGCACGGCCGCCGCTACAACGAGGGCCTGCATCAGGCGCTGGAGGCCAAGGAGGGCGTCGAGATCAAGGCCGAGTACCAGACCCTCGCCACGATCACGCTGCAGAACTACTTCAGGATGTACAACAAGCTCGCGGGCATGACGGGCACGGCCAAGACCGAAGAGGCCGAGTTCCAGAAGATCTATGGGCTTGGCGTGATCCAGATCCCGACCAATATGCCGATGATCCGCAAGGACCAGGCGGACCTGATCTACCGCACCGAGGAGGCCAAGTACGCCGCGATCATCGAGGATGTCGTCGGCCGACACGAGTCGGGACAGCCGGTCCTCATCGGCACCGCCTCGGTGGCGAAGTCCGAACTGATCTCGGCGATGCTGAAGCGGGTGGGGGTGCCGCACCAGGTGCTCAACGCCAAACACCACGAGCGGGAGGCCGCGATCGTCGCCGAGGCCGGACGCAAGGGTGCCGTCACGGTGTCGACCAACATGGCAGGCCGTGGCACCGACATCATGCTGGGCGGCAACCCGGAGTTCCTCGCCGACCTGGAGCTCCGCCGGAAGGGCCTCGACCCGGTCGACACCCCCGAGGAGTACGAGGCGGCGTGGGCAGCCACGCTCGCCGAACTGGAGGCTCAGGTCGCCGACGAGCACGAAGAGGTCGTCGAGGCCGGTGGGCTCTACGTCATCGGCAGCGAACGCCACGAGTCGCGGCGGATCGACAATCAGCTGCGCGGCCGCTCCGGGCGCCAGGGCGACCCGGGGGAGAGCCGCTTCTACCTGTCGCTGTCGGACGACCTGATGCGGCTGTTCAAGCCCGAGGTGCTGGAACGGGCCCTCATCAGCCTCCGGGTACCGGACGACGTGCCGCTGGAACACAAGTGGGTGACCGGCTCCATCGAGAACGCCCAGAAGCAGGTCGAGAGCCAGAACTTCGAGATGCGCAAGAACGTCTTGAAATACGACGACGTCATGAACCGGCAGCGCCACGCGATCTACGGCGACCGGCGCAAGGTCCTCGACGGAGCCGACGTTTCCGAACAGTTGCGCTCGACGACGGCCCGGGTGGTGGAAGAAGTGGTCCGCCAGCACACCGATGGCGTGGTCGCGGAATGGGACATGGACGCCCTGCTCACCGAACTGCGGGTGCTCTACCCCGTCGGCCTCAGCGTCGGCGAGGTCGAGGACGCCGAGACCAGCGACGACCTGGCCTCGCTGGTGGTCGCTGACGCCATGGACGCCTACGAGCGGCGTGAAGAGGAGCTCGGCAGCGATGCCATGCGGGAGCTTGAGCGTCAGGTGCTGCTGACGGTGCTGGACCGTAAGTGGCGCGAGCACCTCTACGAGATGGACTACCTCAGGGAAGGCATCGGGCTGCGGGCCATGGCCCAGCGCGACCCGCTGGTCGAGTACCAGCGGGAGGGCGGGGCCATGTTCAAGGCCATGATGGAAGCCTTCATGGAGGAGGTCGTGGGCTACCTGTTCAACCTGGAGGTCACCCTGGCCCAGCCGAAGGTCGGTCTCGTGACCGACGAATCCGGCAAGCCGGTGGACGTCGGCGCGGCGGTGACGGCTAAGGGGCTGGGTGCCTCCGCACCCCAGGACCGGCTGACCTATTCGGCCCCCGACGAGACGGGCGAGGCGCAGAAGACCGCGAGCGGTTCGGCCGCCACGGGCAGGCGGGGACCAGGACGCAATTCCCGCTGCTACTGCGGCTCGGGCAAGAAGTACAAGGCCTGCCACGGCGGGCAGGGGCAGCGGTAACCGGGTCCTCACCCAGCGAGCTGGACGTCGCTGCATAGCCACCGGCGCCCGATTCGATCCAGGCGCATCGCGCAGGCCAGGGAGCGGTTTCCCAGGACCAGCCGGACGCTGACCTCTGCTGCGTCGCTGCACGGTTCCTGGGACCTCACCGAGGCGATGCTGGCGCCCTGCCAGCGTCCGGTCTGGCGGTGGATGCGGACCACGCTGAACGCGGATTCGCTCAGCAGCCGTCCGACCTGGTGCAGCGGTCGGCGCCCGAACAGCGCTTCCAGGATGGCGACGATGACCTGGAGCTGGTCCACCGG
>JAUMWV010000016.1:22232-39523 GCA_030529455.1 Propionibacteriaceae bacterium
CTCTGGGTGCTGCACGGGCGCGCGGGGCACCGGGACCAGCGGCTGGCACAGCAGCCGGGGCCGGGCGTGATCGGGTAGGGCGATGGGAACCGGCAAGGTCACGGTCGGGCTCATGAGTGGCAATCTAGGCACGCCGCCGCGGCGCCGCCCGCGGTTTGAGGAAACGGACAACACCATCGCCGAAACGGACAACACCTCGGCGGCTCCGGACAACACCTGAGCGCCTCCGGACAACACCTGCCCCGGGCTTGATGGGCGTGGCGTCCCGGCTGCCTCTGGTGGGTTCCGGGCGTCCGGTATCCGGGGCTGAGCGGGCGGGCGGCACGACAACGGCCGGGTCCAGGACCAGGTGCCAGCCCAGTTTCATGCTGCCCGGTGAAGCCTGGTCAGGCGAACAGCAGCAGGAGCCCTGAGACGGTGTAGAACACCATGACGCCGAGCATCGGCAGCTGGCCGGTCACCTGGCGTCCGAACCGGCGGCCGTCGTCGCCCAGGTGGCGGATGGCGATGTCGTGGCTCACGAGCACCCCGATGACGTGCCCCCCGACGATCGCGGCGACCTGCAGGCAGGCGATCAGGGTGGAGTAGCCGATGATCGCGGTGTTCACGCCGAGTTCTGCCGTGCCGAACAGGTTCCAGCCCCGCCCGAGCGGGTCCGATAGCTGGATCAGCGTGCGCTGGCCCTCCAGCCACAGCAGCGTGGCGTAGTGTGCGATGGCGTATCCCGCCACGATCGGCACCAGGCCAGGGGCGAGGAGGTCAGCCTGGTACCGGACGGAGCGTCCCGGCAACCTCATCGCGGCCGCCGCACCGTAGTAGGTGACAGCGACGATCAGCACCATCGTCAGCAGACCCAGGCCGTCCCATACGACGCGGGGGAGGGCGGAGTTCTGCACGAACTGCACCCACCACAGCACGTTCGAGAAGGAGTCGTAGGCGGTGCCGCCGAGCAACACCACGGCGACGGCCGAAGTGAACCTCGGCGGGCGCCAGGTGCCGAGGTTACGCAGCGGGCTCGTGCGGGCCAGCACACCGGCCGGGGACCTCGTCCAGGGCGAGGCCTGGGCCAGCGCGGAGGCGTACACCTCGAACGGGTCGGCCGAGGCGATCCAGTGCGGGCGGCGGGCCAGAATCCCCGCGAACAGCCAGACCAGCCAGATCGCCGCCCAGGCCCGGATGACCGGCAGCGTCGCCCGGTCCGGCTGGGCCAGCTCGAGGAAACAGAAACCGAACAGCGCGACGGCCCCGGGCAGCACCGATGGCGCGGGCTGGGCGCAGCGGCGCCTCCCAACCAGGACCAGCAGGGTGCGGATCGGGTTGGTAGCCCGCCAGACGTGGCCGAACAGCAGGGACAGCGGGACCAGCCCCACCCACACCAGCACGTAGGTGAAACCGAACACCGGGTTGTCGATCCGGTCCACGCCGCCAAGGAGTGCCGCACCCACCAGGAGCCAGACCGCCGCGACGAGGAGCCGGACGCCCCACCTCGCCGCCTGGTGGTCGACGATCGCCGACAGCCGGGGCATCTCGGTGTAGCGGGGACGGTCGTAGCGCGGCTTACGCCAGGAGAAGACCAGTAAGACGAAGGTGACGATCAGCGTCGCCGATGCCCCCGCCAGGACGAACTCGAAGGGCAGCGGCAGGTCCTGCCGCGAACCGATGCCGTGCAGAACGGGCATCGGTCAGCGCACCACGAGCTGCGCGATGATGTGGGCGCTCTTGTGGGTCTCGATTTCGTAGCTGCCCAGCTGGTCGGCCACGAAACTCTTGGTGACCGACCCGCCGGCCGGAACCTCGAACTCCAGCTCGTAACCGTGCACGTGGATGGTCTCAGCGACGTCGGACTTCACGGTCAGGTTGACGGTAGCGCCGCCGCTAGCCTCGATCCGCTGCACCGAGGTGGCCTTGCCCCCATTGGTCAGCTCGATGGTGGCGTTGACCGTCCCACCGGCTGATCCGCCGCCGCACGCGACGAGCAGCACCGCGATAGCAGACAGGCAGGTGAGCGTGACGAAACGGATGGCTGAGCGCATGACTGGTTCCTCTCTTCGCGTCCTCGCGCCGTGTCGGGCCCACGTTAGCCGACGACGGCGGCAAGTGCTGACTTCGAGAAGTTTTCCTCGCTCGCGCTAGCCTTGGCCCTATGCAGACCCAGCTCGTGTTCGTTCCGGTAACCGCGGCCGAGCGCCGCCAGCTCAGGATGGGCGAGACGCTCGGCCCGCGTGCGGCGTTCACCGTGACGCCGGAACTGTGCGCCGCGCTCGACTACGGCCCGGAGGAGTTAGAAGACGCCGAGTACGCCGCCATGGTCATCGCCTCGGTCGCCGGGCTCGCCCGCCTGGGCGTCAGGCTGGTGGTCGTGGCCGAGGTGGCCGGGGACGCCATCGCTGCGGTGACCGATGCCAGCAATGGCGAATGTGAACTGGCCGCGCTGAGGAGCGCCGAGGTGACGGCCTTCTTCGCCGAGGAAGAGGGGGTCGACGTGACCCCCGCGGCCGTGGCGGCTTACGGCCTGGGGATCGACGAGGCGTGGGAGCTGGAAGAGGTTCAGCGCCTGCTCAGCAGCACCGACCTGCTCTGGCACGGGGCGGACGAGCTGTGAGCGGCGGGCAGGAACCGGCGGATCGGGCCGGTGAGGAGACGGTGATGGAGATCCTGCGGGTGAGCTTCACCGCGGAGGAGGACGCGAACTCCACCGCCACGAAGATCGCCGAAGCGGGGTACGAGGTCGCCGTGGTGAAGGAACGCTTCGCCGGGGAGGACGACGACGAAGAGGTCGTGTTCGTCGTGGCCACCCCGGCGCGCCTGGAACAGGTGGCGGACTGCCTGTCCGGGGACTACTTCGTGGAATAACGCCCGGCGAGCCAGTCTTTGCCGACCTCGGCCTGGGCGTCCAGCGCGGCCCGGATGAAGGGTTCGGCCTCGCGCTCCAGCTTCTTGCCGATCAGGGGCACCCGGACGGTCAGTTCACCCTCGTAGGAGGCCAGGCAGCCGCTCCCGGTCGCGGTCAGCTTCCCCTGGGCGTTCATCGTCACCGGCATGCCGTGCACGGTGACCTCGACGTTGCCGGTGCGGGGCTGGTTGCCCGGCTCGTCCCACGACATCACCTGGGTGAACCGCAGCTCCTTGCCGATGAACCCCGCCACCGAGGAGGGCGGGTTGAGGTGGAGGGTGAGCTCGGCGGTCAGCCCATCGGTGTGGATGGCCGCGGAGGTGGCGCCCGCCCGGGCGGCGACCCTCTCCAGGAAGTCACGGTCTAGGAGCATCGCCGCGACCTGGTCGGGCGTGGCGGCATATTCGTGGCTCGTCGAGATCTGCATGCCCCGATTGTCGCAAATCGCGGTGCGGTAAGGCTGCACGCCGCGCTGCCACGGCGTTAGAGTGAATGGACGAAAGCTGATGCTGAAGGAGTCAAGGGTGACAAATCGGGCCCATCTCATCGAAGAGACGGCGGCGATCGTGGCTTCGCTGGGCAGTGATATCCCGGCGGCCAGAGTGGGCGAATTCGTGGATCACTATCTGCGTTACGTCGACGACGAGGACATCGCCCGGCGCGAACCGGCGGAACTGGCTGGCATCATCGCCGGTCACGCCTCGATCGGGCGGTCCAGGAGACCGGGGGAGATCACGCTTGAGGTGCGCCAGCCCCGCGCGGGCGGGGAGTCCACGGTGCTGTTCGTCGTCTGCGACGACCGGAGCTTCATCGTCGATTCGGTGTCGATGGCGATCACCGACTGCGGCTGGTCGATCCGGGACCTGCTGCACCCGCAGTATCAGGTGCTCAGGGACGCCGACGGCACCCTGCGGGACATCGCCTCTGCGCTCAACACCAACGAGGACACCTGCGACGAATCCTGGGTGGTCTGCGAGGTCTTCCCACCGCTGGGCGAATCCTCCGCCGAGCTGACCGGGGCGCTGGTGGAGCGCGTCCGCCGCGGCCTGGTCGCCGGGTCTCGGGCCGTGGCCGACTATGGGGACATGCTGACCCGGGTGTCGGACGCCCTGCGGGTCCTGCGGGCCGACGGCGTCCGGGCCTCCGATCGCGGCGGCCCGATCCACCTGCTGGAATGGCTCGCGGAAGACAATTTCACCTTCCTCGGCTTCGTCGAATACACGGTCAAGGACGCCCAGCTGGTGCCGCTGCCCGAGACGGCGCTCGGCATCTACGCCGGGGGTGTCGGGGTGGAGCCCGAACCGGTCCCGGCCGCGGAGGCGCTGGTGCTGGCCAAGGACCCGCAGCGTTCGATCGTGCACCGGCCGAACTACCTCGACCGGCTGAGCATCCGGCGGATCAAGGGCGGCAAGGTCGTGAGCGAGATGCGCTTCGTCGGGCTGTTCGCGTCCTCGGTCTACACCGGGTCCATCCGCGACATTCCCTTCATCGACGCCAAGGTGCAAACCATCCTGCACCGCACCGGATACGACCCCGCGGCGCACGGCGCCAAGGCCATCACCGCGACCCTGGCGACCTATCCCCGCGACGAACTGCTCCAGGCCAGCGCCGACGAGCTGTACGCGGTCGTGGTTCCGGTGTCTAGGCTCAACGAGCGCCGCACCGTGCGGCTGTTCGTGCGCAAGAGCGCCGACGGCAGGTTCGTCAACGCCCTGGTGTTCTTCCCCCGCGACCGGTACAACACCAGCGTGCGCGAACGGATGCAGAAGATCCTGCTGTCCGCCTACGGTGCCACCTCGGTGGAGCACGAGGCCCGGATCGGGTCCTCCTCCCTCGCCCGGCTGTACTTCGTCCTGGCGGTGCCGCAGGGCGCCACCCCCGCCGAGCCCAAGGTGGCCGAGGTCGAACGGGAGCTGGAAGAGGCGACCGGGACCTGGGACGATGCGTTCATCAGGCTGGCCCGTGACCTGGCCTCGGAGCAGCGGGGGATCGAGTTCTCCGAGGGATACCGGGAGGCCTTCCCGCCAGAGGTTGGGATCGCCGACCTCCACCGGCTGAACGCGCTGACCGCCGAGGCCCCGATGTCCTTCGATCTGTCCGACGGCGCCGACGATGTCCGGCTCAAGGTCTACCTGAAGCAGGGCTCCCTCACCCTATCGGCGGTCCTGCCCCAGCTCAGCGCCCTGGGCTTCGAGGTGATCGACGAGTGGCCCTACGAGCTTGAGCTGCGGGGCGAACGGGCGATGGTGTACGAGTTCTCGCTGCGTCCGGTGGGGTTCGAGATCGCCGCCGGTGACCGGGAGCGGGTCGTGGCCGCCATCGCCGCAGCCATGCGGGGTCAGGTGGAGGCCGACTCGTTCAGCGCCCTCGTGACGAAGGCCGGGCTGGGCTGGCGCGATGTCGCGGTGCTGCGCACCATCGCCCGCTACCTGCGCCAGACCGGGATGCCGTTCTCCCAGACCTACATCGCCCGCGCCCTGGCCTCGCACCCGGCCATCGCCGGGGACCTGAGCGAGCTGTTCAACACCAAGTTCGACCCGGCCAGGGCCGCCGGGGCGGCCAAGGCGGGCAAGCGGATCGCCTCCCGGCTGGCCGACGGCCTGGACGCGATCGCCTCCCTGGACACCGACCGGATTCTGCGGGGCTACCTCGCGGTCATCAACGCCACGGTGCGCACGAACGCCTTCGCCCCGGACGGCCCGTTCGCCGACGGTTCCTCCTCCGCGCTGGCCCTCAAGCTGCACCCCCGGGACCTGGACTTCGCGCCGGAGCCGCGTCCCCTCATCGAGGTTTACGTCTATTCGCCGCGGGTGGAGGGCGTCCACCTGCGGTTCGCGACGGTCGCCCGCGGCGGGTTGCGCTGGTCGGACCGGGCCGAGGACTACCGTACCGAGGTGCTGGGGCTGGTCAAGGCGCAGATGGTCAAGAACACCGTCATCGTCCCATCCGGCGCCAAGGGCGGATTCTTCGCCCGGCAGCTGCCGGACCCGGCCGCCGACCCCGCGGCCTGGCGCGCCGAGGGCATCGAGGCCTACCGCCGGTTCATCACGGCGCTGCTGTCGATCACCGACAACATCGTGAGCGGCCAGATCGTCCCCCCAGCGGGGGTGGTCAGCCACGACGAACCAGACCCCTACCTGGTGGTGGCGGCGGACAAGGGCACCGCGAGTTTTTCCGACATCGCGAACTCCATCGCGGTCGAGCGGGGCTTCTGGCTCGGTGATGGGTTCGCCTCGGGCGGGTCGAACGGCTACGACCACAAGGCCATGGGGATCACCGCGCGGGGCGCCTGGGAATCGGTCAAGAGGCACTTCTTCGAACTGGGCATCGACTGCCAGAGCACCGACTTCACCTGTGTGGGGATCGGCGACATGGCCGGTGACGTGTTCGGCAACGGCATGCTCGCCTCGCGGCACACCAGGCTGGTCGCCGCGTTCAACCACAAGCACATCTTCCTCGACCCCGACCCGGACGCGGAACGCTCCTGGGCGGAACGCAAACGCCTGTTCGAGCTGCCCGGGTCGGCCTGGTCGGACTACGACCCGGCCCTCATCAGCGCGGGCGGAGGGGTGTTCGACCGCGGCGCCAAACAGGTCAAGATCAGCCCCGAGGCCGCCGGTGTCCTCGGCATCGAGGCCGGGACCCTGCGCCCGGACCAGGTCATCTCGGCGATCCTCACCGCCCCGGTCGACCTGCTCTGGAATGGCGGCATCGGCACCTACGTCAAGGCCAGCGCCGAGAGCCACGCCGAAGTGGGGGACCGGGCCAACGACCCGGTGCGGGTCAACGCCGCCGGTGTCCGTGCCCGCATCGCGGGGGAGGGCGGCAACCTGGGCTGGACGCAGGCGGGCCGTATCGAGTACGCCCGCGGCGGGGGGCGGATCAACACCGACTTCATCGACAACTCGGCCGGGGTCGACACCTCCGACCACGAGGTCAACATCAAGATCGCGCTGGCCGCACCAGTCGAGGAGGGACGCCTCAGCCCGGACGAACGCAACGAGCTGCTGCGTGCCATGACCGACGACGTCGCCGCCCACGTGCTCGCCCACAACGTCGACCAGAACGTGGCGCTGGCCAACGCCTCCGCCTTCGCCGGGCGGCACGCCGGGCTGCACGACGGCTGGATGCAGCAGCTCACCGCGGACGGTTACCTCGACCGTGCCCTGGAGGGGCTGCCCGACTCGGCCGAGATGGCTCGCCGGATCGACCGGGGCGAGGGGCTGTGCGGCCCCGAACTGGCGACGCTGCTGGCCTGGACGAAGATCTGGCTCACCGACGCGCTGCTGTCCTCCGACCTGCCCGAGGACCCCTTCATCGCCGCCCGGCTGCAGGAATACTTCCCCGCGTTGGTCCGCGACCGCTTCCCCGAGGACGTGCAGCACCACAGGCTGCGCCGCGAGATCATCACCACGGTCGCGGTCAACCGGTTCGTGAACTCCCAGGGCATCTCGGCCTACTTCCAGTTCGCGGAGGCGACCGGCGCGTGCGCGTCCGACATCGTGCGGGCGCAGGTCGCCAGCCGCAGCGTGTTCGCGGCTGGCCGTTTCGAGGGCGCGATCCGCAAGCTGGGCAGCAGCGCCGAAGCCGCCACGACACTGCGGCTCGAGCTTCGGGCCCTGGTCGGGCGCGGCACCACCTGGTTGCTGCAGAACCGGCCGCGACCGCTGGATATCCAGGCCACCATCGCTGGGCTGGGTGAGGGCGTGCGGAAGGTCCTGGTCGGCCTGCGCGAGGTGCTGCCGCCGCGTGCGCGCCAGCGCTACGACGAGCGGCGGGCCCGCTTCGAACTGGCTGCCGACGACGAACTGCTGGCCGTGCTGGCCGGGGCGCCGATCGCGGACCGGGCGCTGTCGATCGCCGACATCAGTTCCAGGACCGGGCACCCGCTCCGGCAGGTCGCGGCGGCGTCCTTCCAGCTGAGCGAGGCTCTCGGGCTGGACCTGCTGGGACACCGGGTGGAATCGTTGCCTCAGTTCGTCCGGTGGGACTCGCTCGCCCGGGCCGCGCTGCTGGCCGATCTGACCGGGTTGCACGACGAGCTGCTCGGCCGCTACCTCGCCGAGGGGACCGATGGGGTCGCCAGATGGCTGGAGTCCAGGCCCCGCCTGGACGAGGTCGTGAGCATCGTCACACGGGTTGGCGAGGACGAGCCCGGTCTAGCCAAAGCATCTGTGGCTTTGCGTGCGGTTCGGGGGTTGCTCGGGTAGTCGCGCCGATATGCTGGCCGCATGCGGATTGATCTCCACGTGCACAGCTCGGTTTCGGACGGAACCGATACCCCGACTCGTCTTGTCCTCAAGGCGCTTTCCGAGGGGCTCGATGTCATCGGCCTCTGCGATCACGACACGTTCGACGGCATCCCCGAGGCGGTGGAGGCAGCCAAACGGGTCGGCCTGGGTGTGCTGGGCGGCATCGAGATGTCCTGCCGGGTGGGGGAGCATAGCGTGCACCTGCTCGGCTACGGCTGCGACCCGTACTACCAGCCGCTCGTCCAGGAGCTCGCCCGCATCCGGGTCGGGCGTTCGGGCAGGCTCCAGGCGATGGTGGACCGGCTGACCGAGCTCGGCCTGCCGCTGACCCTCGACGACGTGATGGAGGCGGCGGCCGCGTCCCCGTCGATCGGACGGCCGCACGTCGCCGACGCCCTCGTTGCCAAGGGTTACTGCACCGACCGGGACGACGCCTTCGACAAGTGGCTGCGCGAGGACCGGCCGGGCTACGTGCCGCGCTACGCCACCGACCTGGGGGCCGCGATCAACCTCATCCACGAGGCCAAGGGGGTCGCGATCATCGCCCACCCGTGGGCCCGCGGTGGAGACAAGGTGCTGACCGCCGAGAAGATCGAGTACTACATCGTCAACCACGGCCTGGAGGGCATTGAGGTCGAGCACGAGGGCCACGACCTCGACCAGCGGGAGCTGCTGTTCCGGCTAGGCGAGCGGCTGGGGCTGATCCGCACCGGTTCGAGCGACTACCATGGCCTCGGTAAGAAGGGCCACGAGCTCGGGTGTAACCTCACCCGCAAGTCGGCCTACAAAGAGATCGTGGCGCGGATTCGCGCCCGTGGAGGAGTTGTCTGAACATGAGCGAGCCATTCGACGTGGACGCCGAAACCGAAACGTCCGCGTCGGACGGTTCGCTGCGCCGGAGCGAAGCCCGTAGCGCCGAGATCGAGGCCGACCTCCCGCTGCACCCGGAGCGTTACCGGATCTTGACCGGGGACCGGCCGACCGGGAACCTGCACATCGGCCACTATTTCGGGTCGTTGGCCAACCGCGTCCGGCTGCAGAACACCGGTATCGACACGATGGTCATCGTCGCCGACTACCAGGTCATCTACGATCGCGACGGCGTCGGCGCGATGAAAGACAACGTGCTGAGCCTGGTCACCGACTACCTGGCGGCAGGCATCGACCCGGAGCGTTCGACCATCTTCACCCATTCCAGCCTGCCCGCGCTCAACCAGCTGATGCTGCCCTTCCTCAGCCTCGTGACCGATTCTGAGCTGCGGCGCAACCCCACCGTCAAGGAGGAACTGGCGGCCTCCAGCAGGCCCATGTCGGGCCTGATGCTGACCTTCCCGGTGCACCAGGCCGCCGACATCCTGTTCTGCAAGGCGAACCTGGTGCCGGTCGGCAAGGACCAGCTGCCCCACATTGAGGTCACCCGGGTCATCGCGAGGCGGTTCGACGAACGTTACGGCCGGGTCGACCCGGCCACCCCGATCTTCGGGCAGCCGGACGCGCTGCTGTCGGGCGCCCCCAGCATCCTCGGGCTGGACGGCACGAAGATGAGCAAGTCGAAGCGCAACACCATCGAACTGGGCATGAGCGCCGACGAGACCGCCAAACTCATCAAGAAGGCGAAGACCGACTCGGAGCGCCACATCACCTACGACCCACTGAACCGGCCAGAGGTCTCCAACCTGGTGCTGCTCACCGCGCTCTGTGAGGGGGAACGGCCCGAGACGGTGGCCGAACGCATCGGCGACGGTGGCGGCGGGGGTCTCAAGAAGGCGGCCACCGAGGCCATCAACACGCACCTGGCCCCCATCCGGGCCCGCCGGGCGGAACTGCTGGCCGCACCGGACTACGTGCGCCAGGTGCTGCGGCAGGGCAACGAGCGGGCGAATCAGATCGCCGAGGCTACGCTCGCCGAGGTGCGCCAGGCGATGAGCATGGACTACTGAGCGGCGACACGAGCACCGGAGAACCGGAAAGGGGTGCCAGGACATACCTGGCACCCCACAAGATCGGGCCGGGGCCGTGCGGCTAGTCGGGTTCGCCGACCACCTGACCCTGGCGGACGCGGCGGCGCCGACGGCGCTTGGGCTTGTCGGCCGGGGCCTCGGAGGAGGCCGGTGCGGCCGCGCTGGCCGAGCTGGAGCGGGAACCCCGCCTGCGCCGGGAGGAACCCGCCTGTTTGGCGTCCTTCTTCGGCGCGGAGCCGTCCTCGCTGCTGCGGGCAGCAGCCACGCGGCCCTTGGTGCCAGCCGGGATGTCGAGGTCGGTGTACAGGTGTTCCGAGGTCGAATAGGTCTCGACCGGCTCGTCCTTGCCCAGGTCGAGGGCCCTGCTGATGACCTTCCAGCGGGTCACGTCGGCCCAGTCGACCAGCGTGATCGCCACCCCTTTTGCCCCGGCGCGGCCGGTGCGCCCGATGCGGTGCACGTAAGTAGCGTCGCTGTCGGGGCATTCGTAGTTGATGACGTGGCTGACCCCGGTCACGTCGATGCCGCGGGCGGCGACATCCGTGGCGACGAGCGCGGTCACCTTGCCGTTGCGGAACTTCTTCAGCGCCTTCTCCCGGGCGTTCTGGTTCAGGTCGCCGTGGATGCTGGTCGCCGCGAAGCCCCGGTCGTCGAGGTCGTCGGCGAGGCGCTGGGCGGCGCGCTTGGTCCGGCAGAACACCATCGCCTTGTCGAATCCTTCCGACTGCAGCACCCGGGCGATGATCTCGGGCTTGTCGAGATCGTGAGCCTGGTAGACATACTGCGTGATGTCGGGGACGGTCGCCTGCGCGTCGTGGCCCTCGGCCCGGATGTTGATCGGCCGGTTGAGGGAGCTGCGGGCGAGCGCCATGATCGCGGCGGGCATGGTCGCCGAGAACAGCAGCGTCTGCCGGTCGCCGGGGGTCTTGCCGAGCAGGCGCTCGACGTCGGGCAGGAACCCGAGGTCGAGCATCTCGTCGGCCTCGTCCAGCACGACCACGCGGACGTGGGACAGGTCGAGCGAACGGCGGTTGACCAGGTCGAGCAAGCGCCCGGGGGTGCCGACGACCACGTCGACGCCCGCCTCCAGCGCGGCGAGCTGGGTGTCGTAGGACACGCCACCGTAGATGGTCAGCACCCGGGCCTTGCGGATGGTGGAGGCGACCTCGAGGTCGCTGGCCACCTGCACCGCGAGTTCCCGGGTCGGGCACATCACTAGGGCCTGGGGCTTGCCCGGAGCGGGCAGGTCATCGTAGCCGGGGGTGCCGGGCGGGTGGATGCGCTGGAGCGCCGTGACGCCGAAAGCCAGCGTCTTGCCGGTCCCGGTGCGGGCCTGGCCGATGAGATCGGTCCCGCCCAGCGCGATCGGGATCGCGAGCGATTGGATCGGAAAAGGAGACGTGATGCCAGCGTTGGCAAGCGCCTCGACGATCTGGGGAATAACACCCAAGTCCGCGAAGGTCTCGGCCTCGCGTGGGGTTTCGTCGTGTCTAGTCAGGATTCAGACCTCTAAATATCACCGACGCCGCGGCGGAACTGCCAGCGGCGCGCGCGAAAGTTTCGCGCTCACAGCATTGTAGCGGGCCCGCGGCACTGGTGGCCGGGAGGCGGGTCAGACCGCCCCGAAACCGACCGGGCGGGACCCTTCGATTCCGACATCGACATAGCCGATCTTGGCGACCGGGACGATGACCCGCCGTCCCCGCTCGTCGGTCAGCTTCCACAGGGCGCTGGTGGAGACGGCCTCGGACAGGCTCGCCTCGACCTCATCGGCGGTCTGGTTGACCTCGATGGTCAGTTCCCGCGCGGTGTTGATGATGCCGATTTTGACTTCCACAGATCCTCCTCAGGTGCCTCGCCCAGCATAGCCCTGTTGCGCAGGCCGCCGGGAGAAGCCGTTCGGGTGAGCCGGACGGGCATGGCGGGGACGGTTCCCCGGCGTCGCGGCGCCGACCGGTAGACGAAAAACCGGTGGCCCGGCACGCTGAGGCCGAACCACCGGTTTTCGTCGTGATGCCCCGCGGGCCGACCGCTCAAGAAGTGGACGACTGCGGGAGATCCTCCACGGGCCTATCCGTGGCGGTTGATCATGGGACGCCGCTGGCTAGCCAGCGGCGACCGAACTCAGATCGTGCGGACGTGATCGGCCTGCTGGCCCTTCGGTCCCTGAACGATCTCGAACTCGACTCGTTGGTTCTCGTTGAGGGACCGGAAGCCGGTCGCCTCAATCGCCGTGTAATGCACGAAGACATCCTCGTGCTCACCACCGTCGACCGAGATGAAGCCGTAGCCCTTCTCGGCATTGAACCACTTGACGGTGCCCTGTGCCATGAAACTCTCCTAGAAAAACCCACGCACCGCACTGTGCGACGCGCCTGCCATCAGCGTCCATCTGAGTGGCATTGCCCTCACTCTTTCACAGTCCGCGCGAGTTGAGAAGTGGGACGTGGCAACAGGCCGGATAATGATGAATGAAATTGTCAGTGCCATCTGGTTGCATGGGGGCGTGACGTGTCCCAGCCGAGAGTTCTGCCTGACCCAGCCGCCGCCTCCGCGGGTGGTCAGTGAGTGGTCGGCGGACCAGCGTGGGGCCCTCGCGCACGCGGGCGGTCCGGTGCTGGTGGTCGGCGGCCCAGGCACCGGTAAGACCGAGCTGCTGATCGAGTGGGTCGCCCGGAAAGTCGCCAGTGGCACCCGGCTCGACCGGGTTCTCGTGCTCACCCACTCCAGGGCGGCGGCGCAGCGGCTGCGCATGCGGATCGTGCGCCGGGTGGGTGGCGCCCACCTGGCGCCCCGGGTCACGACAGTGCACGGCCTGTGCCTCAGCCTGATCCGCCAGCACGCCGACTCCGAGACCTGGGGTGAGTTGCAGCTGCTGCAGGCCCCGGAGCAAGAGCTGCGGCTGTGGGAACTGCTGCGGGGGCACGACACCTCGGCATGGCCGCCCGAACTGGCGGCCGCGGCACCGGTGAGATCCTTCGCCGCACAGCTGCGTCCGGTCCTGGCCAGGGCTAGGCAGCTGGGGCTCGACCCCGGCGACATCGCGGCGCTCGGTGCGGGTGACCGGCTTTGGGGAGCGGTCGGGGAGTTCTTCGAGGAGTACCTCACGGTGCTCGACTTCGAGCAGACGCTGGACTACGCCGAACTGGTGCACCGCACCCGGCTGATCCTTCGGGACGATGGGGTCCGCGCCGCGGTGCGCTCCAGGCTGGACGCCATCGCCGTCGACGAGTTCGCCGAACTCGACCCGGCCCAGCTGGGCGTGCTCACCGACCTGGCTGGGCTGGGTGCCGAACTGTTCGCGGTCGCCGACCCGCAGCAGTCCGTTTTCGGGTTCCGGGGGGCGCAGGCCGAATCCACGGGGTGGTTCCGTGCCGCCTTCCCCCACGCCCAGGTGCGGTTCCTCGACACGAACCATCGGGGCGGGCCGGAGCTGACGGCCGCCTGGGCGGGCATCGCGGCGCGGCTCAACGCCGCCGGTGCCCCACCGCCCAGCCGGGCCGCCGCCGAAACGTCGTGCGCCGTGCGGGCCTTCGTCTACGACAGCCCGGCCGCCGAACTGAGCCACCTGGCCCACCAGCTCAGGGACGCGCACCTGCGCGACGGGGTCGGCTGGTCGCAGTGTGCCGTGATCGCGCGGACCGGCAGGCGGGAGCTGAGCGCGATCACGCGGGCCCTACGCGCGGGGGGCATCCCGGTCGAGGTCGCCGGCGACGAGATCGCCCTATCGGAACAGCTCGCGGTGCGCCCGATGCTGCTGGCGCTGCGCACGCTCCTGGCAGACGGTGTCTCGGCGGAGGAGGCGCTGGCGCTGCTGACCTGCCCACTGATCGGCCTCGACGCGGTGCGGCTTCGGGGCCTCGGACGGCGGCTGCGGGACCGGCAGCGGGAGACCGCCGGCGTGGCGGACCCGTCTGGGGTCCTGTTCGCGGGGCTGCTGAACGACCCGGCCAGCGCCCCCGCCGGGGACGAGGAGGCCGCCGTGGTCGCCGGGTTCGGGCGGGTGCTGGCGTCCTGCCGGGACGACCTGCACCGGGGAGCTAGCCCACACGACCTGGCGTGGCGGATCTGGAGCGCGACCGGCTGGCCAGACCGCCTGCGGGAGGCCGCGCTCGGTGGGGACCTGAGGGCCGGGGCGGACCTGGACGCGCTGTGTGAACTGTTCGAGCGGGCCAGGCGGCTGGACCGGCTGGCCGCCCCGCGCGGCCTGCGGGTATTCCTCGCCGAAGTCTCGGGACAGTCGATCCCCGCCGACACCGCCCGCGAGTCCGACCTGCGAGGCCGGGGCGTGCAGGTGCTCACGGCCCACCGGGCGAAGGGGCGGCAGTTCCGCCGGGTCTTCGTCGTCGGGCTGTGCGAGGGCAACTGGCCAGCCGCCGCACCGGGCGGGGGCCTGCTGGGGCCCGACAGCCTCGACGCCGCGCTCACCGGGGCCGTGGACGAGGCCCGGATCGGCTACGAACGGAGGCTGTTCTACGTCGCGTGCAGCCGGGCCACCGAACGGCTGACGCTGTCTGGGCGCAGCAGCACCGACGAACACGGCGAGCGGGCCTCCCGGTTCCTGGGTGAGGCCGGGGCCGGGGTGGAACAGGTCGTCGACCCGGCCCCCAGGCCCCTGACGCTGCCCGGGCTGATTGCCGACCTCCGGCAGGTCGCCTCGGACCCGGATCGGGAACCCGCCCTCAGGCGCGCGGCCGCGAACCGGCTGGCCAGGCTCGCCGGGTTGCGGGACTCCGCCGGGCGCCTGGCCGCACCGGGCGCCGACCCGAGCCGCTGGTGGGGCATCGCGGAACCGTCCGGCGAGGCCTCGCCAACCCAGGAGGTCCGGCTGGCCAGCACCGATATCAGCGAATTGATCGACTGCCCACGGCGCTGGTTCCTGCACCGCAGGGTGCGGGCCGAGAGACCGGCGGCGGCCGCGTCCGTCGGCCAGGTGGTGCACCTGCTCGCCCAGTACGCCATCAGCGACGGGATCGGCGGGGACCAGCTGGGCGAACAGCTGGAGCGGGTCTGGGACGCGATCCCGTTCGAGGCGGGATGGCTGTCCGAGTCGGAACGCCGCGACGCCGAGGCCGCGCTGGCCCGGCTGATCGCGTGGCAATCGAGGCCAAGCGGGCGGCGGGTGCTCGGCGTCGAGGTGGAGTTCTCCACCACGGTGCGGACCGGCTCGGGCACCGTGGGCATCCACGGCAGCGTCGACCGGCTGGAACTGGACCAGGAGGGCCGCCTGCGGGTCGTCGACTTCAAGACCTCCCGGCACCTGCCGAGTGCCAAGGAGGTCGCCAGCCACGACCAGCTCGGGATCTACCAGCTGGCGGCCCAGGAGGGCGCCTTCGACGACCTCGCGCCAGGGGTGCGGCGGGTCGGCGACGCGGAACTGGTCCTGCTGCGCGGCCAGGACCGCCGCGGCGATGGGCCGCTGGTGTGTTCCCAGCCCTCGCTGGACGACGTGCCCCGGCACCCCGACACGCCGGATTCGGCCCCCACCTGGGTACACGACCGCATCGAGCGGGCCGCCGCCATCGTCGCTAGCGAAGACTTCGTCGCCAAGCGGTGCGCCGCGTGCCGCATGTGCGCCTACCAGCGGGGCTGCCCGGCCCTCCACGCGACCCCGGGGGTGATCGAATGACGGGGCACCTCCCGGGCGGAGGCCGCAGGCTGTCCGACCGGCAGGACCTGTGCGAGGCGCTGGGCCTGCCGTTTTCCGCCGAACAGCTCGACGCGATCTGCGCCCCGCTGGACTCGGGGGTCATCATCGCCGGTGCCGGCACGGGCAAGACCACCGTCATGGCCGCCCGGGTGGTGTGGCTCGTCGGCACCGGGGCAGTGCGTCCCGAAGAGGTGCTCGGCCTCACCTTCACCCGCAAGGCCGCCGCCGAACTGGCCGCCAGGGTCCGTGACAGCCTCACCAGGGCCGGGGTGACCCAGCCTGGCCGTGACGAGGGCGAGGAGGTCATCCTGACCTACGACGCCTTCGCGGCCCGGCTGGTCGCCGAACATGGGCTGAGGCTCGGCCTGGAGACCGCCCCCGTCATGATCGCGGGCGCGGCGAGGTACCGGCTGGCGATCCAGGCGGTGCAGGCCGCCCCCGGGCCGTTCGAGCGCCTGCCCCGGCTGCGCCCGGCGACCGTCGCCGACCGGGTCCTCCACCTGGACGCCGCACTGGCCTCGCACCTGGTGCCGGTCGAGGGGGTGCGGGAGCACGCGCGGTGGTTCGGTTCCGCCCTGAAACTCGCCCCGCTCAACAACCGAGGCAAGGAGTACGTCAGCGTCCGGGACGCCACCGCCGCGCTCGACGAACGCCTCGAACTGGTCGGCCTGGTCGAGGCCTACCGGCGGCTCAAGGCCGAGCGGGGCTATACCGAGTTCGCCGACCAGCTCGCCGCGGCGGTGCGGCTGGCCCGGGAGGCACCAGCCGTCGGGGAGGTGCTGAGGCGCCAGTTCAAGGTGGTGCTGCTCGACGAATACCAAGACACCTCCTGCGCCCAGGCCGACCTATTGCGGGAACTGTTCGGCGCCCATCCGGTGACCGCGGTCGGCGACCCGTTCCAGGCGATCTACGGCTGGCGCGGCGCGGCGTCGGCCAACATCGCCTCCTTCGCCCACGCCTTCGCCCGGCCGGGCGGCGCCGCGGCCGCGTCCTACCGGCTGACCGTCAACCGGCGCAGCCGCCAGCAGATCCTGGACGTGGCCAACGACATCGGAGCGTCGCTGCGCGGCGCCGGTGCCGCCGACGGCTCCCAACCCGGGCTGCTGCGGGCACCGCGGGACCGGGACGGCGGCACGGTGGTGGCGGCCGGGTTCGAGACCGCCGCGGCCGAACTGGACTGGCTCGCCGAAACCATCGCCGAGCAGGGCCGCGAGAGTGGGGGAGACTGGTCCAGCACCGCCGTCCTGGTGCGGCGCAACGCCGACATCGGCGGCATCTACGAGGCGCTGTCCGACCGGGACATCCCGGTCGAGATCGTGGGCCTGGGTGGGCTGCTGTCGCTCAGCGAGATCACCGTCGTGCTGTCCACGCTGCACCTGCTGCACGACATCACCGCCAACGCCGACCTGGTCAACCTGCTGTCCGGTCCCCGGTGGCAGATCGGCACCGCCGACCTGGCCGCGCTGGGGCGGCGCGCCCGCCAGATCGCCCGCCAGGCGAACCCAAAACCAGAGGAACCCGGCCTCGCCGACGGC
>JAUMWV010000017.1:0-3290 GCA_030529455.1 Propionibacteriaceae bacterium
TGCTGACCGCGATGCTGTCGCTGTCGTGGGAGCTGTAGCTGCTGGCGCTGGCGCTGCTGCCGGTCTTCGCGCTGCCGACGGGCTTCGTCGGGCGGCGGGTCGCGGGGGCCACCCGGCAGCGGATGGTGCACAACGCGAGCCTGACCGCCATGATGACCGAACGGTTCGAGGTGTCGGGGGCGCTGCTGGTCAAGCTGTTCGGCCGGGCCTCCGATGAGCGGGAGCGCTACCGGGTGCTCGCCTCCGAGCTGCGCGCCGATGGGGTGCGCATCGTCATGCTGACCAGGGTCTTCTTCACCGCGATGGGGCTCACGGCCGCGCTGGCGACCGCGCTGGCCTACGGCGTCGGGGGGTGGCTCACCATCTCCGGCCAGCTGACGCTGGGTACGCTGACGGCCTTCGTGGCGTTGCTTGCCCGGCTGTATGCCCCGCTGACCCAGCTCGGCAACATCCGGGTGGACATCATGACGGCGATGGTCAGCTTCGAGCGGATTTTCGAGGTGCTAGACCTGACCCCGTCGATCCGGGACGCCGATGGCGCTCGTCCCGCATCCGGGGTGGCCAGCGTCGAGTTCCGTGACGTCTGGTTCACCTACCCCGACCCATCCGAGGTCTCGGTGGGTTCCCTGGAGGCGGTCGAGGACGCGCCGGGCTCGCCGAACCGGCCGGTGCTGCGCGGGATCAGCTTCGAGGTGCCGCCCGGCCACACGGTCGCTCTGGTCGGGCCGTCCGGGGCGGGCAAGACCACCGTCACGCACCTCATCGCGAGGCTGTACGACGTCTGTGAGGGCAGCGTCCGGGTCGGCGGCGACGACGTGCGGGAGCTGACCCAGGAATCGCTGCGCTCCCAGGTCGGCTACGTGACCCAGGACGCGCACCTGTTCCATGACACCATCCGGGCGAATCTCCTCTACGCCGCCCCGGAGGCCACGCCCGCCCAGATCGACAGCGCCCTGGAGCAGGCCCAGCTCGCGGGCCTCGTCGAGCGCCTGCCCGACGGCCTCGACACCGTGGTCGGCGATCGCGGCTACCGGCTGAGCGGGGGCGAGCGGCAGCGGCTGGCGATCGCGCGGCTGTTGCTCAAGGAACCCTCGATCGTGGTGCTGGACGAGGCGACCGCCCACCTGGATTCCGAATCGGAGGCGGCGGTGCAGCGGGCCCTCGAACGCGCCAGCCACGGACGCACGAGCCTCGTCATCGCCCACCGGCTCTCGACGGTGCGGCGGGCCGACCAGATCCTGGTGGTGGAGGACGGTCGCATCACCGAGCGCGGCACCCACGACGAGCTGATCGCCGCGGGCGGGGCCTATGCGCGGCTGTATGCCCGCCAGTTCAGCCCATAGGGTGAGACCATGGCCCCAGCGCTGACCCCGGCGGACCAGCCGGTTCCCGACGACGGCCGCCTACCCGCCGAGGCGCTGGCCGAACTGGGCCGCGTCCCGTTCGGCGTCTACGTGCACGTCCCGTTCTGCCGCACCCGCTGCGGCTATTGCGATTTCAACACCTACACCGCCTCGGAGCTGCCCGGCGTGCGCTATAGCGACTACCTGGACGCGGCGCTGGCCGAGATCGGCCTGGCCCGGCGGGTGCTCGGCGGGGCGCCCGGGGCGGCCACGCTGTTCTTCGGCGGCGGGACCCCGACGCTGCTGCCGCCCGCGCAGCTCGGGCGGCTCGTGGCCGCCGTCGGCGAGGGCCTTGGCCTGGAACCGGGGGCGGAGGTCACCACGGAGGCGAACCCGGAGACCCTGGACGAGGCTGTGCTGGAGGCCCTGCTGGAAGCCGGGATCACCCGGATCTCGATCGGGATGCAGTCGGCGGTCGGTCACGTGCTGGCGGTGCTGGAACGCGCCCATACGCCGGGCCGGGCGGTGGCGATGGCCAGGGCGGCGCGCCGCGCCGGGTTCGGGCGGGTCAGCCTCGACCTCATCTATGGCGCGCCGGGGGAGTCGGCGGACGACTGGCAGCGGTCCCTCGACGCGGTGGTCGAGGCGGGCGTGGACCACGTCAGCGCCTATTCCCTCATCGTCGAGCCGGGCACCAGGATGGCCCGGCGGGTGCGCCGCGGCGAACTCCCGATGCCCGACGAGGACGAACTGGCCGACAAGTACCTCCAGGCCGAGGAGACGCTCACCCGGGCCGGGTTCAGCAACTACGAGACCAGCAACTGGGCGCTGACGAAGGCCAGCCGCAGCCGCCACAACCTCGCCTACTGGCGGGGCTTCCACTGGTGGGGGATCGGCCCGGGGGCCCACAGCCACGTCGGCGGGGTGCGGTGGTGGAACCGCAAACACCCCCGGGCCTACGCTGAGGCCCTGGCCGGTGGCCGCACCCCGGCGCAGGGGCGCGAGGTGCTCACCCGGGAAGAGCGCCGCCTGGAGCGCGTGCTGCTGGAACTGCGGCTCGCCGAGGGGCTGCCCATCGGGGTGCTGACCGAGGCGGAACGAGAGCGCATCCCGGGGCTGATCGCCGACGGGCTGGGCGTCCTGGCGGGCGAGCGCCTGGTCCTGACGCTGCGGGGGCGGCTGCTGGCCGATGGCGTCGTCGCCTCGCTGCTCGCCTGATCCGGGTCCCGTTCCGCGCAGAGCGGCCCAGCGCCAGCGCGTCGCCTGGGGAACGCGGCCGCGCGGTTCCACCGAGGGTTGGGTGCTGCCTACTCCACGCCCACACCACTGTGCTACTGTATTAGGTGAATAATACAGATGGGAGGTGGGGATGGACTTCGATGCGGCACGGCCGATCTGGCTTCAGCTCGTCGAGGAGTTCCGGCGGCGGATCGCCGTGGGGCTTTGGCGTCCCGGCGGCAAGATCCCGAGCGTGCGCGACCTCGCGCTCGAGCTCGGGGTCAATCCGAACACGGTCCAGCGCGCCCTCGCCGAACTCGACCGGCTCGGCCTGACTGCCAGTGAGCGCACGGCTGGGCGCTACGTCCTGGGCGACCAGGAGGCCGTGGACTCGACGGCCTCCGAGATCGCGACCCAGCTCACCGACACCTATATCGCGCAGATCCGCGGCCTCGGCTACGGCCTCGACGACGTGGTCGAGCGGCTGCGGACGCGCTGGGACACGACGAAAGGGGACTGATGTTGACTGTCGAGGTCAGGGACCTGACCGTATCCTATGGGCGCACGGTGGCCCTCGATGGCCTGGCGCTCTCGCTGGAGGCCGGGCGCATCGTCGGCCTCATGGGAGAGAACGGTTCAGGCAAGACGACGCTGCTGAAGGTGCTCGCGGGCGTGCTCGCCGACTACGGCGGCGAGGTCACGGTGCTCGGGCACCGGCCGGGGCCGGAA
>JAUMWV010000017.1:3300-39285 GCA_030529455.1 Propionibacteriaceae bacterium
TTCCTGCCCGACGCCAGTTTCCTGCCCGATGCCATCACCGGCAACGACGCGATCGGGTGGTACCGCGACTTCTTCGCCGACTTCGACGAGGCCAAGGCGCGCGACATGATCGGCTATTTCCGGCTCGACAGTGGGCAACGGCTCAGGGCGCTGAGCAAGGGCATGCGCGAGAAGCTACAGATCGCGCTGGCCATGTCCAGGCGGGCCAGGCTATACCTGCTGGACGAACCGATCTCGGGGGTCGACCCCGCCGCCCGAGACGTCATCCTGGGTGGCATCCTGCGCAACTTCGCCTCCGACGCGCTGATGATCGTCTCCACCCACCTCATCTCCGATGTCGAGAACGTCGTCGACGACGTGGTGTTCCTGCAACGGGGGCGCGTCTTGCTGCACGGTCTGGCCGACGACCTGAGGCAGTCCCACGGCAAGAGCCTCGACCAGCTATTCCGGGAGGTGTACGCATGTTCGGCATACTGATGAAGCACGAGATCAGGCAGACCATCAAGCCGCTGGCCACCATCATCGGTGCCTCGGCGCTCATCGTGGTGGCCGGGGCCGTACCGGTCTACCTGAAGATCCCGGTGGTCTCGGGCATCGGGCTGGCCGTCGGCCTCGTCGCCCCGGTCGCGATGCCCTGGGCGGCGCTGATCTACCTGCTGGTCAGCTACTACCAGACGATGTACGGCCGCGTCGGCTACTTCACGATGTCGCTGCCGGTGCGGGGACGATGCCTCTACCTCGCCAAGACCCTCTGGGCGTTCCTGATCGGGATGTTCTGTTACGCGCTCATGCTGCTCAGCCTGGTGTGGAGCGCCTCCCTCTCCGGAGACGCGGCCATGCGCGGCGGGATCTCCAGTCTCGTCGATGAGATCGGCTGGCTGGGGATCTCGGTACTCGCGCTGCTGCTGGTGAGCGCCCTGCCCGCGCTCATCGCCCAGGGGGCCTTCGTGGTGACCTACGGCATGCACCACAGATTCGCCAGGTTCGGCCTGGGCGGGCCGGTCATCGTCGGGCTGATCGTCTACGTCGTCAACCAGGTCACGATCCTGGCCGCCCTGCTGGCCATCCCGGTGGGGGTGAGGTTCCTCCCGGGCGGGAACACCGAGATCGTCGGCGAGGGCACCTGGGCCTCCATGGTGCGGGCCCTGCAGGGCGACACCTCCGCCCCGCCGGTGATCGGGCTCGGCGTGGTGATCGTCTACCTGGCCCTAGCGGTCATCGCCTCGGTGTGGGCGGCGCGTTCCATCGAGAGGCACACCTGCCTACGGTAGCCTCGCCAGCGTGAACAGGTATGGCGGCGATGTACTGCGTCCCGGCTGGCAGCAGTCGGGACGCAAGCGTTCCAGGGACGTGGCGCTCGAACTCGACCTCGTGGTCGAGGACCCCACCAGCGGCTTCTGCGGCGCCGTGACCGGCTGGGAGAACGGCGTGGTGATCCTCGAAGACCGGCACGGCAAGCGGCGCTCCTTCCCGGTCGGGCCGGGATTCCTGTTGGAGGGCGAGCCGGTGGCGCTGCGCATCCCACCCCGGCAGGGCGCCTCCGCCCCGAAGTACACCGCATCGGGTTCGCGGCTCAGCGCCGAGACGAAGGCCAAGGTCGCCCTGCCCAGCCGGATCTACGTCGAGGGCCGCCACGACGCCGAACTCATCGAGAAGATCTGGGGCGACGACCTGCGCCACGTCGGCGTCGTCGTGGAGTACCTCGGGGGCATCGACGACCTGCCCGGCATCGTCACCGGGTTCCGGCCGGGGCCGGGACGGCGGCTGGGGGTGCTCGTCGACCACCTCGTGCCGGGCAGCAAGGAATCCCGGATCGCCGCCGAGGTCGCCAGGGGAGGGTTCGGCGACTACGTGCTGATCGCGGGCCACGAGTTCATCGACATCTGGCAGGCGGTCAAGCCCGAACGCATTGGGCGCAAGGCCTGGCCCAGCGTGCCGCTGGACGTCGACTTCAAGAAGGGCACGCTCGCCGCGCTGGGGCTGCCACACCAGGACCAGCGCGACATCGCCCGGGGGTGGCAGGCGATCCTGGGCCGGGTGCGCACCTGGAAAGACCTGGAGCCGGGGCTCAACACCACCGTGGAGACCCTCATCGACTTCGTGACTCAAGATCACGCCTAGCCAGCGACCCCACTAGGCTGGTGCCATGGACTCTGCCGCGATGATTCAGCTGCTGGACGAGGTCGCCGAACTCGTCGTCCGGCCCAGGTTCCGGGCCCTGGGCGCGGGCGAGGTGGAGCAGAAGGCGCCGGGGGATTTCGTCACGGTCGCCGACCGCGAGGCCGCGCGGGAGATCGTGGAGAGGCTGCGCGGGCTGGCGCCAGGGGCGCTCCTGGTGGGGGAGGAGAGCACCTTCGCGTCCCCGGACGCGCTCGCCCGCCTGCCGGAGGCCGCCCTCGCCTACACCATCGACCCGATCGACGGCACCGCGAACTTCGTGAAGGGCTCACCGGACTACGCCCTCATGGTGGCCGAGGTGCGCAGCGGGCAGACTACCCGCGCCTGGATCTGGCAGCCGGAGTACCGGCGCTCCTATGTCTGCGAACGCGGCGGCGGGGTGTACCGCGACGGCGAGCGGCTCGCCCCCGTCCCCCGCGAGGGGCTACCGGTCGGCGCGGCCTCCAGTAAGCGCTACCACGGCCACCACCTCGAGGGGGCCATCGCCCCGGTGGTGCGCAGCTCCGGCTCGGCCGCCTTCGACTACCCCAACCTCATGGAGGGGCGGGTGGACTACCTGTATTACAAGAGGGTGTGCCCATGGGACCACCTCGGTGGGACGCTGATGGTGGGGGAGCTCGGTGGCCTCAGCAAGACCATGGACGGTGCCGCCTACGGCCCCGCGACGCCACCGACGGCCAGCCACCTGCTGGTCGCGGCGTCGGCGCCGATCTGGGAGGTCGCCAACCGGCACTGGCCCCAGCCGTCCTGATCCGCCCCGGACGGGTCGGCCGCCTCACAGCAGCGGCAGCCTGCGGTGCGGGCGGATGCCGCGGCGAGCGAGCTCGGCGTAGACGATCGGCAGCGCCGCCTCCAGCGTCTGGGGGCTGAACGGCCACGACGAGGCGCCCGGGGCTTCGTCGGCGCCGACGCCCGCGCGGGCCAGGCGCTCGGCCTCGGCGTACAGCATCGCGATCTCGGCGCGCTGGCGGAAGGCGAACATCCGGTCGACGGCCTTGCCATGGCCAGGGACGAAACGGGTCTGGTCGGTGGCCGCGCCGAGCGCCCCGTCCAGGACGCCCGGCCACCCGCCGACCTCGGTGCTGGGGCCGAACTGCGGGTCGGCGCCCTCCTCCAGCAGGTCCCCGACGAAGATGACGTCCTCTTCGGGGACGAACACCATGAGGTCGGTGTCGGTGTGGGCCGCGCCCAGGTGCAGCACCTCGGCCCGCACCCCGCCGAGGTCGAAGGCCCGCGCCAGCGACATCGGCTCGGTCGGCGGGAGGATGTCGGCGGGGGCGACGCCGTACTGGGGGGCGCCGGCGCGCACCCCGGGGTGCTCGCGCCACTGGGCCAGCCGCTCGTGGCCCACCACGACTTCGGCGCCGACCCCCTTCGCCCCGAACCAGTGGTCCCAGTGCCAGTGCGTGATGACCAGGCGATCCACCGGCCTGCCCGCGAGCCCAGCGGCCGACTCCGCCAGGCGGCGGCCCTGTTCCGGGTGGGAGCCGGCATCGATCATGAGCACGTGGTCGTCGCCGACGACCAGCCCGATGTTGACCCCGGCCGGTTCGCACCGCGAGACGAAGACCCGGTCGGTCAGCTCCAGCCAGGGCCCGATAGAGGAATCCACCTTTCGACTCTAACAGGTACACTTGGCACTCGTAACCGGTGAGTGCCAAGGTCGAGGGAGGTGTCTGATGCTGGACGATCGTAAGCTCGCGGTTCTCAAGGCCATCGTCACCGACTACGTGTCCAGCCGGGAGCCGGTGGGCTCCAAGGCCCTCGTCGAGCGGCACAAGCTGGACGTCTCCAGCGCGACCGTGCGCAACGACATGGCGGTGCTGGAGGAGGAGGGCTACATCACCCAGCCCCATACCAGCGCCGGGCGAATCCCCACCGACAAGGGATACCGGCTGTTCGTCGACCGGCTGGCGACCATCAAACCGCTGTCGGCCAGCGAGCGGCGGGCCATCGCCACCTTCATGGACGGCGCGATCGACATCGACGACCTCGTCACGAGGACGGTCCGGCTGCTGGCGCAGATCACCCACCAGGTCGCGATCGTGCAGTACCCGGTGGCCCAGTCGGCGCTCGTCCGCCACGTCGAACTCGTGCGGCTGAACTCCGAACGGGTCATGGTCATGGTCATCAACTCCACCGGCCACATCGAACAGCGCACCCTGGAGTTCCCCGAAGAGGACGAGTCGATCCTCACCGGCCTGCGCGGACGCCTGAACGCCGCCGCGGTCGGCAAGACGGCCCCGGCCGCGGCCGCCGAGGTGGCCGCCCTCACCGAGGACATCGCACCCGAGGACCGGGCCGCGGCGAACCCCGTCCTGGCGAGCGTCATCGAGGCGCTGGCCGTCGGCCCCGCGACCCGGGTGGTGGTCGGTGGGGTGCCCAACCTCGCCGCTTTCGGGGACCAGTTCGAAGCCAAGGTGCGCCCGGTGCTGGAGGCGCTGGAAGAGCAGATGGTGCTGCTGCACCTGCTGGGCGAGGCCGCGGCTTCGGCCGACGTCACCGTGCGGATCGGCCACGAGAACCCCTACTCGCGGCTCCAGTCCACCTCGGTGGTGGCGAGCCCCTACGGTTCGCCGACCGAGGTCGGTGCCACGCTCGGAGTGGTCGGACCCACCCGGATGGACTACCCTTCGACCATCGCGTCCGTGCGCGCGGTGGCCCGTTATGTGTCACGGTTCCTGCAAGAAGGATAAAAAACCCACAAGATGACTGATTACTACGAAGTGCTTGGCGTGCCCCGCGACGCGACGCCCGAACAGATCAAGAAGGCCTACCGTCGCATGGCCATGAAGGTGCACCCCGACGTCGCCACCGGCGAGGACGCGGCCGAGCAGTTCAAGGCCGTGAACGAGGCCTACGAGGTGCTGAGCGACCCGAACAAGCGCTCCATCTACGACCGCGGCGGGGACCCGATGGGGCGCGGCGCCACCGGCGGGTTCGGTGATTTCGGCGGCTTCGGCGGGGGATTCGACTTCACCAACCTGGTGGACGCCATGTTCGGCACCCAGTCCTCGCGGGGCCCGCGCTCCCGGACCCGGGCGGGCCAGGACGCGCTGGTGCGGCTGACCCTGACGCTGGCCGAGGCGGCCTTCGGCGTCACCAAACCGATCCGCGTGGACACCGCCGTGGTGTGCCCCCGCTGCACCGGCAAGGGGGCCGAAGACGGTGTCGAGCCGGTGACCTGCACCACCTGCGGCGGCCAGGGCGAGGTCATGCAGATCCAGCGCAGCTTCATCGGCGACATCCGCATGAGCCAGCCCTGCCCATCGTGCCGCGGCTACGGCACCATCATCCCGCGCCCCTGCGGTGAATGCTCCGGGGAGGGCCGGGTCAGGAGCACCCGCACCATCAGCGTGCGCATCCCGGCCGGGGTGTCCACCGGGATTCGCATCCACCTGGAGGGCCAGGGCGAGATCGGCCCCGGCGGCGGCCCTGCGGGCGACCTGTACGTCGAGATCACCGTGGCGGCGCACGAGGTCTTCCGCCGTGACGGGGACAACCTGGAGATGGTGGTCAAGGTGCCGATGACGGCGGCCGCGCTCGGCTCCCAGGTGCCGATCGCCACGCTGGAGGCCGAACGGGACGATTCGGACGAGGCCGACCGCCTCGTCACCCTGGACCTCCCGGCCGGGACCCAGTCCGGCACGCGGATCGCGCGGCGGGGCCGGGGCGTGCCGCGGCTGCGCGGCGGGGGCCGGGGCGACCTCGGGGTGACCCTACTCGTCCAGACCCCGACCAAGCTGGACGAACACCAGCGCGACCTGCTGCGCAAGCTGGCCGAGGCGCGCGACGAGACCAGGGTCGAAGGCACCGTCGACAAGTCCAAGGGCGGGTTCTTCGACCGGCTCCGTGAGGCATTCACCGGGTGAGCCACCCACTGTTCCTCGCCAGCTTCGGCGATGTCGTTCCCGGCCAGGTGGTCAGCCTGACCGGGGACGAGGGCCGCCACGCCGCGGTGGTCCGCCGGATTCGGCGGGGGGAGACGGTCCTGGTCGCCGATGGGGCCGGGCGGGCGGTCGAGGGTGTGGTCGTCGCCGCCGAGCGAGACCGGCTCGACGTCGAGGCTGGGCGGGTTCTGGAGGAGCCGCGCCGGGCCTACCGGCTGGTCGCGGTGCAGGCCCTGGCCAAGGGCGAGCGGTCCGACCTGGCCGTCGAACTGCTGACCGAGACCGGGGCGGACGAGATCATCGCCTGGCAGGCGGAGCGCTCCATCGTCCAGTGGTCGGGGCAGCGGGGCGAGAAATCCCTAGCGAAGTGGGCGGCGACGGCCCGCGCCGCGACCAAGCAGTCCCGCCGCTTCACGGTCCCGGCCGTCAGCCACGCCACCACCAGGCAGCTCCTGGAGCGGCTCGCCGGGACGACGGCCTACGTTCTGCACGAATCCGCCACCGACCGCCTGGCCGAGGCGGTCGCGGGCTTCTGCGGTCCCGAAATCGTCGTGATCGTCGGCCCAGAGGGCGGCATCAGCCCGCGCGAACTGGAGCTGTTCGCCGGGGTGGGTGCCCACCCGGTGCTGCTCACCTCGCACGTGCTGCGCACCTCAAGCGCCGGGGGCATCGCGCTCGCCCAGGTGCAGGCCGTCCTGGGCTGAGCTCAGCGGGCCCGCTTGGCCAGCTCGTCGGCGTAGGCCTTGATCCGGCGCTGCAACTCCTCGGTGCTCAGCGTGGCCACGTCCTCACCCGCCACGGGCGGCGGGGTGCCCTCGGGGGCGTCACCAGCCTTGTCGAGCACCTGCAGCGACCCATCGGCGGTGACCAGGACCCGGTAGGTGACCACCTGGTTCTGCCCGATGGAGGCGACGTAGGTGTCGTCGGCCGCGGGGGTGATCTCCATGACCCTCATCCCGGACGCCCAGCCGGGCAAGTCGCTGAAGTCCGACCGGATGCGGTTCTCGGTGGTGGACAGCGCGGGACGCGGCTGCGGGTAGCGGTACAGTTCGACCGGGTTGCGTTCGGGGCCATTCTGGCGGGCGTCCACCTGGGCGAGCGCGACCAGCGACTCGGACGAACCGACCGGGGTCAGCGGGGTGACGAAGCGGGGCTCGCCCTTGGAGTTCAGCAGCGTGAAGTCCGCGGCGTTGTCCGCATTCGGGTCGGACTCCTGCTCTCCCGCGGTGTCGTATCCGGCGCGGGAGAACCAGTAGTCCCAGAACCCTTCGGCCGCGACGCTCGATTCGCGCTGCGTGGCCGCCAGGGACCGGGGGTAGGTCGGCCCGGGGAGCTCGGCGGGCACCGCATCGGCCGGGTAGACAGTGACCTCGCCCCGGGCGTAGATCGCGACGCCGTCGGGCCGCTGGGTGACCACCGGCCAGAACCCGTCGAGGGTGGTCAGCGGGACCACGACCACCGGGGTCTCCCCGTCGCAGTAACCGTAGGAATCGCTCTTCTGCCACAGCGACCAGGGCCGCTGGAAGCTGATCGCGCGGCTGAGGTCGTTCCACGGCGCGCTGCCGCCGAGGCGCAGCGTGTGCCCCTCGTCCATGATGCAGGCCGTGGAGGTGGACGACTGGGAGCCGACCAGCGGCGGGTGGATCACCTGCACCGCCTCATAGCCCTGCAGGAAGCCGCGCCTCAGCACGAGGGAGGTGTACTGGTTGGGCTGGTCCGGGGTCTGCACCGCGTGCGCCCCGACCCGGTCGCCGATCACCTGGTCGAGGTCGCGGTTGGCGAGCTGCTCGGCCACCACGAAGGGAGCCCGGTAGTGGTAGTCCTGCCTGACCGTCGACTCGGCGATGGAACGCGAGTAGGCGTGCTCCTGCCAGTAGGGCGCGATCAGGATCAGCGCGATGGCACTCAGCGTGGCTCCGGCCGCGACGATGACGGCGGCCAGCCCGAGCCGCGACTGCCGGGCCTCCGGGGCCTCGCTGATTTCGGCCGTAGCGGTTTTGGTGAGACCGGGCTGGCGGGACATGAACACCACGACGGATGCGACCGCGACGATCGCCGGCAACACCCAGGCGGTGCTGACGAGAGACATCAGGGGCCGGGTGAGGAAACGCCAGCCGGACCAGGCAACCCCCGCGGAGACGAGGATCAGGACCGGCAGTCCCACCCGGAGAAGGACGCGAGTGGGTTTGACTGCTCGTGCTGTCATGTTGCTCCTTGTCGGCTTGCCTGTCGTCCAGTGTAGGGGAGACATCGGATAACCTGACGCGGTGGAAAATGGCAGCTTCGGCTTCGAGATCACCTCAAGCATCGGGGATGGGCTGGGTCGCACCGGGGTCATCCACACCCCGCACGGCGACATCGAGACCCCGGCGTTCGTGGTAGTGGGGACGAAGGCGAGCGTCAAGGCCGTGCTGCCGGAGTCCATCGCCGCGGTGGGCGCCCAGGCGGTGCTCGCCAACGCCTACCACCTCTACCTGCAACCGGGGTCCGGCCTCATCGACGAGGCCGGGGGGCTGGGCGCCTTCATGAATTGGCCGGGGCCGACGTTCACCGACTCGGGCGGGTTCCAGGTGATGAGCCTCGGCGCGGGGTTCAAGAAGGTGATCGAGATGACCTCCCCGGCCCAGCCCAGCGACGACGTCGTCGCCCCTGGCCGCGAGCGGCTCGCCCACGTCGACGATGACGGGGTGACCTTCATCTCCCACCTCAACGGGGACCGGCACCGCTTCACCCCCGAGGTGTCCATGCGGATCCAGCACGAACTGGGTGCCGACATCATGTTCGCCTTCGACGAGCTCACCACGCTGATGAACACCAGGGGGTATCAGGAGGCCTCGGTCGAGCGGACGCACCGGTGGGCGATCCGCTGCCTGGCCGAACACTCCCGGCTGACCAGGCAGCGCGCCGGCAAGCCCTACCAGGCGCTGTTCGGCGTCGTGCAGGGCGCCCAGTACGAGGACCTGCGCCGCCAAGCCGCCCGCGGGCTGGCGGGCCTGGAGGTGGACGGGCAGCGCTTCGACGGGTTCGGGATCGGCGGTGCGCTGGAGAAGTCCCGGCTCGGCGAGATCGTGGGCTGGGTCAGCCAGGAGCTCCCAGAGGACCGGCCACGCCACCTGCTCGGGATCTCCGAGCCCGACGACCTGTTCGCCGGGATCGCCGCCGGGGCCGACACCTTCGACTGCGTGAACCCGTCCAGGGTGGCCCGCAACGCGGCCATCTACACCGCCGACGGACGCTACAACGTCACGACCGCGCGGAACCGCCGGGCCTTCGTCCCGCTGGAGGAGGGCTGCGACTGCTACACGTGCGCCCACTACACCCGCGCCTACCTGCACCACCTGTTCAAGGCTAAGGAGATCCTGGCCGCGACGCTCGCCACGATCCACAACGAGCGGTTCACGATCCGGCTGGTCGACAACATCCGCGCCGCGATGCGGGCGGGAGATTTCGATGCCTACCGGCAGGAGTTCCTCGGTCGTTTCTACTCATAGCGCCGGGACAGAAGGCGGAACACCACGATGCCGGCGAGATACATGAACAGGGCCAGGGCCCCTAGGTAGACCGGCGGAGGACCGGCGTAAGTCCATCTCTCCGCTCGTGGTCATCGCGGCGGGCCGGATGCCAAGCGTCCTTGTCGTTAGGGGCCGGGTTCGTGGCGCCTAACGAGGGCGATGACCCGGTAGGTGAGCGGGAGGAGCATGATCTCGACCAGGGTCTTGTAGAGGTAGCCGACCAGGATGTAGTTGAGCAGGGTGCCGCCGCCGACGATGCCGCCGAAGGCCACGACGCAGAAGATCGCGGTGTCGGCGAACTCGCCGACCACCGTCGAGCCGATCAGGCGGGCCCACAACCGCCGCTGCCCGGTGCGTTCCTTGAGCCGGACGAGTACCCAGGCGTTGAGGAACTGGCCCGCGAGGTAGCCGAGCAGGGAGGCGGCCACGATGCGGGGCACGAAACCGAGGACGGCCTCGAACCCGGCCTGGTTGGGCCAATCCGCCGCGGGCGGGGCATGCGTCACGGCGAGGAAGGTCAGCGACGCCACGATCGAACAGGCGAACCCGGTCCAGATGGCCCGGCGGGTGAGCCGGAAACCGTAGACCTCGGCCAGGATGTCGCCGAGCACATAGGTCAGCGGGAACAGGAAGGCGCCGCCGTCGGCGATGACCGGGAGCAGCGCGATGCCGCCAGGGGACCAGTCCGGGCCGACCTGGATGAGCTTGGTCGCGGCGATATTCGAGATCAGCAGAAAGGCGCAGAACAACGCGAGGATGAGGTCGTAGTTGCCCCTTCGGGGCAGGGTATCGGCCGGAGTCACTGCGGAATAGTAGCTCATCGCCGAGGCCCCAAGGGGGCCTAATCAACCCAGGTTATGCCCATCATATAGCGGCCGGAGTCGTGCGCAAAACATGCTGTCACTTGGGGAGATTCTGCTGTGTTGGGCGGCTTTCAGTGGCAGACTCGACACATGGAAGACAGCTTCGTGATCCCAGACGAGTCGGAGCAACTCGACCAGTTGCAGCCCGAGGACTCGTTGATCGATCGTGGCGTCGACGACGTGTTGGACGAGGGATACGTCACACCTGACAACTGGTCGCCGGCCCAGGGCTTCGGTAACACCGCGGCCGAGATGGCTCAGGGTGAGACCATCGAGATGCGCATCAGGCAGGAAGTGCCCGAGGTATCCGATGACGGCGAGGACTGGAACCCAACCAAGGAGCCGCGCCAGGTCGGCAAGGTCCGCGCGGGACGGCTCGTTGACGCCAAGGGGGGATTCCCGGGCGCGGACGAGGAGTCCGAGGTGTTCGGCTTCGACGTCGGACGCGCGGGCGGGGCGGCGAGCGCGGAAGAGGCCGCCATGCACATCATCGACGAGGACGACGACGAGATCATCGAGTGAGCGGAGGCTAGACTGAGCGCGCACACTACACCTTGAGGAGCATGCCCTGTCCGCGCTGAACCCGCTCGCCCACGCCCAGGGCGTCCGCAAGATCACCATTCCCGGTTCCATCGACCTGGTGAACCTGTTCGGTCCCGGCGATGAGTTCCTGCGCATCATGGAGGGCCGTTTCGACGCCGACATCCATCTGCGGGGCAACGAAGTCACGCTGAGCGGGACCAACGCCGAGATCGCCAAGGCCGCCGACGTGCTGGCCGAGCTGGTCACCATCATCCGCACCGGGCAGGGCCTGACGGCCGAGACCGTCGAGCGGGTCGTGACGATGACCGAGGCCGACGAGGAACCGGCCAAGGTGCTGACCCAAGACATCCTGAGCTCCCGCGGCAAGACCATCCGGCCCAAGACGCTGAACCAGAAACGCTACGTCGACGCCATCGACGCCCACACGGTCGTGTTCGGTATCGGGCCGGCGGGCACGGGCAAGACCTACCTGGCGATGGCCAAGGCGGTGCAGGCGCTGCAGGCCAAGCGGGTGAACCGCATCATCCTCACCCGCCCCGCGATCGAGGCGGGCGAGCGGCTGGGCTTCCTGCCCGGCACGCTGACCGACAAGATCGACCCGTACCTGCGCCCGCTGTACGACGCGCTGCACGACATGGTCGACCCCGAGTCCGTGCCGAGGCTGCTGACGGCCGGGACCATCGAGGTGGCGCCGCTGGCCTACATGCGCGGCCGCACCCTCAACGACGCCTTCATCATCCTGGACGAGGCCCAGAACACGACGATGGAACAGATGAAGATGTTCCTGACCCGCCTCGGGTTCGGGTCGAAGATCGTCGTCACCGGCGACATCACCCAGATCGACCTGCCGGGCGGGCAGGCCAGCGGGTTGCGCATGGTGCAGGGCATCCTCGACGGCATCGACGACATCGCCTTCTGTACCCTGACTAATCACGATGTCGTCCGGCACCGCCTGGTCGGGCGGATCGTGGCGGCCTATGACCAGTTCGAGTCGCTCGTGCGGCCGGACGGGAGGGGAGAGAAGGGAGCGCGCCGGTGATTGACATCAACAACGAGTCGGGCGTCGAGGTCGACGAGCTGGGCCTGGTGGAACTGGCCCGGTTCGCGATGGCCGAGTTGCGCATCCACCCGCAGGCCGAGCTGTCGATCCTGCTGGTGGACGAGGACACCATGGCCCGCTACCACGAGAGGTTCATGGACCTGCCCGGCCCGACCGACGTGCTGAGTTTCCCGATGGACGAGCTACGCGCCCCCGCCGAGGACGAGGAACCTCCGCTCGGCATGCTGGGCGATATCGTGCTGTGCCCCCAGGTGACTTCCCGCCAGGCCGCCGAACACGGCAGAAGCGCGCACGCCGAGGCCGAGTATCTGCTGATCCACGGCCTGTTGCACCTGCTCGGCCACGACCACGCCGAACCGGGGGAGAAGGCCATCATGTTCGGCCTCAAGGACCAGATCCTCGCCGCCTGGGCGGTCCGGCCGCGCCCCAGCGCCTAAGGAGGTCTTCCCGGCGCGGCGCGGGGGCATCGCGTCCCGGGGTGCTCCCTTCGGGTGACCGGCCGCTCTCCCGCCGGGCCCGAGGGCGGCGGCTGGCACCGGCGAGGCGTGGGCGAGCAGCGGGGGTGCGCGTTTCGCGGATTTTGATAACCGTTCGGTAACAAGCTTGGTATCGCGTCCCGAGACATATTACGTTAGCGCTGACGGAACGTCTGGCTGGGCGCTAAAGCTGGCGACGCCGGGGGTTCCAGGGGTGACACCATGACGGTGCCAACCTATGTCTTTCGCGCCTTAAACGGGACATATCGAAAGGAAGATTTCGTGAAGGCACTGATGAAGATCGTAGCCGTGGCGGCTGCGAGTGCATTCGCCCTGAGCGCATGCGGCGGTGGCTCGGCTGGCGGCCGTGGCGAAGCGAAGCCCAAGGGCGAGCTCGAAACCACGATCAAGATCCTGGCCCCGTCGTACGCCGACAGCTCGAAGGCCGACTGGGAAAAGATCATCGCGGAATACAAAAAGACTTACCCGAAGGTGACGGTCGATCTGCAGATCGAGTCCTGGGAAGGTTTTGGGGACAAGGTCCAGGCCCGCATTCAGGCCAAGGACTATCCCGACATCCTCAACGACAATGCGTTCGCCTCGGCTGCCCAGGACGGCCTGCTGTACGAGATGAACGAGGTCATGAGCGACGCGACGCTCAAGGCCATCGAGCCGGCGCTGCTCAAGAACGGCATGTCTGCCGGTAAGCAGTGGGCGGCCCCGGACATCGCGTCCGCGCGCATGCTCGCCTACAACGAGGACCTGTTCGCCAAGGCCGGTATCACCGCCCCGCCGAAGACCTGGGACGAGATGATGGAGGCCGCGAAGAAGGTCGACGCGCTCGGCGACGACATCTACGGCTACGGCATGCCGCTGGGCAAGGAAGAAGCCCAGGTGGAGTCCTCCCTGTGGGTCTGGGGTGCCGGTGGCGACTGGGCCAGCGATGACACCAAGCTGGTCGCGAACTCCGACAAGGTGAAGGAAGGCTTCGCCGAGATGAAGAAGTTCATCGACGCCAAGGTCACCCAGCCCGACGTCGGCGCCACGAACCGCCAGCAGGCCGCCGACCTGTTCAACAACGGCAAGCTCGGCATGATCGTCATGCACACCGGCCTGGCTGGCAAGGCCCGCGAGGCGGGCATCAAGGTCGGGGTCGCCCCGATCCCGTCCAAGGACGGCTCGATCCCGGTCGCGATGGGCGTCACCGACTTCATCGTCGCGTTCAACAACAACGACGCCGACCGGTTGCAGGCGACCAAGGCCTTCCTCGACCTCATGTACACCGACGGGCAGTACGAAGGCTGGTACAAGGGCACCGGGCTCATGCCGGTGACCAAGGCCATGATCGCCAAGGCCGCCAAGGACGACATGGTGAACGCCAAGTTCTACGAGGCGCTGCCCTCGGTCAAGTTCCTGCCCGTGACCAACCCGCAGTGGGACGCCCTGCAGAAGGCCCTCCAGGGTGGCGCGGGTGAGATCGCGACCGCCGACCCGGCGGCCGTGCTCGACAAGATCCAGGCCCAGGTGGCCGCTCAGGGCTGAGCCTGACCTGATCCACACCGCGCGGGTGCCGCCCCTGACTGGGCGGCACCCGTTGCCGGATCAGCCTCCCACTGAACGAGGACAACGTGAACGACACACTCACCCAACCCGACGCGGGCGCGGCCAGCGCCCGGCCGCGCCGTGCCGCGGCCCTGCCCCGGCGCAATAGCCCGCGGCACGAACTGGTGCGCGCCCTGCCGTGGCTGGTGCCGACCCTGCTGCTGATCTTCGGTGTCGTGCTCTACCCGGCTGGGCTGATGATCTACAACTCCTTCCGCAAGTTCAGCCGCATCGGGGTGGATCGTGGCCCGGCTGGGCTCGACAACTACATCGGCCCGGGCGGTGCCTTCACCTTCCCCGGGGTGCCCATCGACCGCGTGCTCATCAACACCGTCGTGTGGGTCGTGGTCGTGGTCCTGGTCACCCTGGTGCTGTCCATCGGGCTCGCCCAGTTCCTCAACAAGGACTTCTTCGGACGCAAATTCGTCCGGCTCGTCATCATCATCCCCTGGGCCTGTTCGGTGGTCATGACCACGACGGTCTTCAACTACGGCCTGCAACGGGACGTGGGCCTCATGAACCGGCTGCTGGTCGATCTTGGCCTGCTGGACCAGGCCTATGCCTTCACCAAGACCCCAGAAAGCGCCTTCTGGGTGGCCGTGTTCGTCGCGGTCTATGTCTCGCTGCCGTTCACGACCTACACGATCCTCGCCGGGCTGCAGGCCGTCCCGCACGATGTGCTCGAGGCGGCGCAGGTGGACGGCGCGGGCGCGGCCCAGCGCTACTGGCAGATCATCTTCCCGATCCTGCGTCCGGCCGTCGCGGTCGCGGCGCTGGTGAACATCATCAACGTGTTCAACTCGCTGCCGATCCTCAAGATCCTCAACGAGACTCCCGGCTACAACACCGGCCACACCACCACCACGCTCATCTTCGAATACAAGACGAACCTCGGTCCTGGCGTGGCGAGCGCCCTGTCGGTGGTCAATTTCCTGTTCTGCCTGGTAATCATCGCGATCTACCTGGCCTTCGTCCGGCCCACGAAGGAGGACTGACATGGCTCGGCGTTCCCGCGGGGTAGGCGTCAACCAGCGGCCCAACCCCTACGCCACGGCGATCGGTGCGATCCTGATCGTGGCCTTCTTCGCCTTCCCCTACCTGGTGATGCTGATTAGCTCGCTCAAGACCAGGGCGGAGATCACCAAGATCCCGCCGGACTACCTGCCGTCCAGCCCCCAGTTCACCAACTACCTCGACGTGTGGTCCTCCAACGTCGAGCCGGGCAGCGCGCTGACGGCCACCATGGTGATCTCCCTCGGTGCGACGATCCTGGTGCTGCTCGTGGCCACCCCCGCGGCCTACTACGTGGCCCGGTTCCGCTTCCCTGGGCGCATGGTGTTCCTGTTCCTCGTGCTCATCACGCAGATGCTGCAGCCGACCGTGCTGGCGATCGGCCTGTACCAGGAGTTCTCCGCCTGGCAGGGGTACCTGTCCTGGGTCGCCCTGATCTTGGTCAACGGCGCGTTCAACCTGGCCTTCGCGATCTGGATCATGCAGGCCTTCTTCGCCTCGGTGCCGAAGGAGGTGGACGAGGCCGCGCTCATCGACGGCGCGGGGCGGCTCCAGACCATGTTCAAGATCTCCCTGCCGCTGGTGTGGCCCGGCATCGTGACCGCGATCGTGTTCGTGTTCGTCAACACCTGGAACGAGTACGCGGCCGCCTTCGTGCTGGTGCAAGACAACAAGCTGCAACCGCTCACGGTGGCCATGCCCCGGTTCCTGGGCATGTACATCCGCGACTGGCAGTACCTGTTCACCACGGCCATGGTCGCGATCGTCCCGGTGATCGTGCTGTTCGCCTTCATCGAGAAGAGGCTGATCGGCGGCCTCACCGCTGGCGCGGTGAAATAGCCCGCGGGCCGGGCGGCGAACATGGTCACCGCCGCCCGGCCTAGCAGCCCAGTCACGGCCCCCGCAGGGAAGGTTCTGCGCCCGGTGCGGCCGGGCGGGTAGACTCTGCGCCGTTACCTAGCTTGGAGTTGATCCCCCACGTGACCCAATCCCAGTGGATTGAGCTGAGCCTGGCGCTCGGCTGTGCCATCTTCGCCGCCTGGCTGACCGCAGCCGAGGCCGCCATCGCGTCCATCTCGCGCTCCCGCGCCGACCAGCTGGCCGGGGAGGGACGCCCCGGTGCGCGGCGCATCCAGCTCATCGCCCAGGACCCGGCGCCCTATGTCAACGCGACGATCTTCGTGCGCACGATGCTGGAGATCACCTGCGTGGTCCTGGCCGCCGTGCTGCTGTTCGACGCCTTCGCCGACGACTGGCAGCAGGTCGGTGTCACCGTGGCGATCATGGTCGTGGTGTCCTTCCTGCTGTGGGGCGTCGGCCCCCGCACGATCGGCCGCCAGCGCGCCGAGGCGGTGGTCCGCTTCGTCGGCCCGCTGGTGAGCCTGCTGACCACGCTGTTCGGCCCCGTCGCGCAGCTCATGATCCTCATCGGCAACGCCCTCACCCCGGGCAAGGGGTTCACCGACGGGCCGTTCTCCACCGAGGCCGAGCTGCGCGAGCTGGTGGACATGGCCGAGGCCAGTGAGCTCATCGAGGCCGGGGAACGCAAGATGATCCACTCGGTCTTCGAACTGGGCGACACCATCGTCAAAGAGGTCATGGTGCCGCGCCCCGACGTGGTGTTCATCGGCCAGGACGCGACGCTGCGGCAGTGCCAGTCCCTCGCCTTGCGCTCGGGGTTCTCCCGCATCCCGGTCATCGGTGACGGGTTGGACGACGTGCGCGGGGTCATCAACCTCAAGGACGTCAGCCGCCGGGTCTACGACCGCCCGGATGTGCAAAAGACCGAGACCGTGGCGTCGCTGATGCGTCCGGCGAGTTTCTGCCCCGACTCCAAGCCCATCGACGAGCTGTTGCACGAGATGCAGCGGAGCCGCAGCCACCTCGTCATCGTGATCGACGAGTTCGGGGGCACAGCCGGGCTGGCCACCATCGAAGACATCCTTGAGGAGATCGTCGGGGAGATCACCGACGAATACGACCCCGAACCCATCGAGATCACCGAACTGGACGGCGGCCAGTACCGGGTCTCGGCGCGCCTGCCGGTGGACGAGATGGGGGAGCTGTTCGGCCTGGACGTCGACGACGAGGACGTCGAGACCGTCGGTGGGCTCATGGCCAAGCAGCTCAACCTGGTGCCGATCCCCGGCTCCCGCGCGGTCTGGGAAGGCATTGAGATGGTGGCCGACAAGGCGGTGGGGAGGCGCCACCAGATCGGTACCGTGCTGGTGCGCAGGCTCACCCCGGAAGAACTCGAAGCCGAGGAGGTAATAGATGACTGAGCAGGGATTCCGGTCCGGGTTCGCGTGTTTCGTGGGACGCCCCAACGCGGGCAAGTCCTCGCTGACGAACGCGCTGGTGGGCCAGAAGATCGCGATCGCGTCCAGCAAGCCCCAGACCACCCGCCACGCCGTGCGCGGCATCATCACCCGCCCCGACGGGCAGCTGGTGCTCATCGACACCCCCGGCCTGCACCGGCCCAGGACGCTGCTCGGGGAACGGCTCAACGACCTGGTCCGCGAGACCTGGAGCGAGGTGGACGTAGTCGGGGTGTGCCTGCCGAGCGACCAGCGCATCGGGCCAGGGGACACCTACCTGGTGACCGAGATCGCGGCCCTGCCCCACCGCCCGAAGCTGGTGGCGCTGGCCACCAAGACCGACCTGGTGAGCAAGGAACGGCTGCTCAGCCACCTCTCCGACATCGACGAGCTCGGGCGCAAGCTCGGCATCGAATGGGCCAGCGTCATCCCCTGCTCGGCCGTGACCGGGGACCAGGTGGACCTGGTGTGCGAGGAGCTGCTCAACCTGCTGCCCGAGGGCCCGGCGTTTTACCCCGACGGCGAGATCACCGACGAACCAGAGGAGACCCTCATCGCGGAACTGATCCGCGAGGCCGCGCTCGAAGGGGTCCGCGACGAGCTGCCCCATTCGATCATGGTCGTGATCGACGAGATGATGCTGCGGGAGGGCCGCCCACAGGACAAACCGCTGCTCGACATCTTCGCCACCATGGTGGTCGAACGCGATTCCCAGAAGGGCATCGTCATCGGGCACCGGGGCTCCAGGCTCAAGGAGATCGGGACGGCCGCGCGCCACCAGATCGTCCGGCTGCTCGGCACCCCCGTGCACCTCGACATCAAAGTCAAGGTGCTCAAGGACTGGCAGCGCGAACCGAAATACCTCAACCGCCTCGGGTTCTGAGCCGCCCCGCGTATTTCCGCCGGGAACTGACCGGACTGGCCCGCCCACCGGGCTGAGCCGTGGCGCGCGGGCTGAGGAGTCCCGCCGCCGACTGGAACCCCACCGGCCGTGGACCGAACCGCAAGCCCAGGTTTTCTTATCGTGAGATGACTGGGGCCGGTGGGGGACCGCCGTGTGCTAGCCTCGGCCCGTGGCATGCAGGGTTCTGCTTCTTGGGTGCCGCAGCGAGGCCCGATCCTGACCGGCCAGCTCACCTCGCTGCGGAGCTGTCGCGTGCCTGGCATCCCCAGCAGAGTGAGCAATGAGTGACTTTGGAACCCGCCCCCAACCCAAACCGGTGCAGCAGCCCTCCCCGATGCCCTTCCAGCGCTACACCCCCTTCGTCCCGGTGGACGTCCCGGACCGGACGTGGCCGACGAAACGGATCACCCAGGCCCCCCGGTGGCTGTCCACCGACCTGCGCGACGGCAACCAGGCCCTCATCGACCCCATGACACCCGCGCGCAAGCGCCGGATGTTCGACCTGCTGGTCGGTATCGGCTACAAGGAGATCGAGATCGGTTTCCCCTCGGCCTCCCAGACCGACTTTGACTTCGTCCGCCAGCTGATCGACGAGGACGCCATCCCCGCCGACGTCACGGTCTCGGTGCTGACCCAGGCCCGCGAGGATCTGATTGAACGCACCGCCCAGTCGCTGATCGGCGCCCGGCGGGCCACCATCCACCTGTACAACGCGACGGCGGAGCTGTTCCGCCGGGTCGTGTTCCGCATCAGCGAGGACGAATGCGTCCGGCTGGCGGTCCGGGGCACCGAGCTGGTGCGCAAATATGCCGAGAAGTACCTGGCCGATGTGGAGTTCGGCTACCAATATTCGCCCGAGATCTTCACCCAAACCCCGACCGACTTCGCCATCGAGGTGTGCGACGCCGTCGCCGGGGTCTGGCAGCCGGGGGAGGGCAGGGAGATCATCTTCAACCTGCCCGCAACCGTGGAGCGTTCGACGCCGAACACTTATGCCGACCAGATCGAGTACTTCGTCCGCAACGTGAAGAACCGCCAGCACGTGGCGGTCTCGCTGCACCCGCACAACGACCGGGGCACGGCGGTGGCCGCCGCCGAGCTGGGGCAGATGGCGGGCGCCGACCGGGTGGAGGGCTGCCTGTTCGGCCACGGCGAGCGCACCGGCAACGTCGACCTGGTGACGCTGGCCATGAACCTGTACAGCCAGGGCATCGACCCGCAGGTGGACCTCTCCGACATCGACGAGGTGCGCCGGACGGTCGAGTACTGCACCGGCCTGCCGGTACACCCGCGCCACCCCTACGCCGGCGACCTGGTCTACACCGCCTTCTCGGGCTCCCACCAGGACGCCATCAAGAAGGGCCTGGAGGCTCTGGAGAAGCAGGCGGCCGAGGAGGGCAAGACCATCCACACCGTGGCCTGGGAGGCCCCCTACCTGCCGATCGACCCGCACGACGTGGGCCGCACCTACGAGGCCGTCATCCGGGTCAACAGCCAGTCCGGCAAGGGCGGCATGGCCTACATCATGAAGGCCGACCACAAGATGGACCTGCCGAGGCGGCTGCAGATGGAGTTCAGCCGCGTGGTGCAGGCCCACACCGACGCCGAGGGTGGGGAGGTCAGCGTCCAGCAGCTGTGGGACATCTTCTCCGCCGAGTACCTGGACGCCGTGACTCCCTACGCGCTGCTGAAGGCCACCTCCACCTCGAACGGGACGCACTACATCACGTCGGTGGTGCGCTGCCCGCACGGGGAGCGGACGATCGAGGGGGAGGGCAACGGCCCCGTCAGTGCGTTCGTCGACGCGCTGGTGCGGTTCGGTGTCCACGTCCGGGTGCTGGACTACACCGAGCACGCGATGAGCGGCGGGCGGGACGCGAAAGCGGCCGCCTACGTGGAGTGCGAGGTGGGCGATGGTGACGACGCCCAGGTGTTCTGGGGGGTCGGGATCGACCCCGACATCTCCAAGGCCTCGCTGAAGGCGGTGCTGAGCGCGGTCAACCGGGCCAGGCGCTAGCCACAGGTCCGCTGGCCCGTGCCAGACGGGCCAGCGGTGCGCCTCACGTCGCGACCTGGTTCGGGACCGCACCGCCGAAGCGGCGGTCCCGGCTGACGTACAGCTCGACGGCCCGCCACAGGTCCCGGCGGTCGAAATCGGGCCAGAGCCGGTCCAGGAAGACGAACTCGGCGTAGGCGGACTGCCACAACAAGAAGTTGGACGTGCGCTGTTCGCCCGAGGAGCGCACGAACAGGTCCACGTCTGGGATCTCCGGCTCGTCCAGGTAGGCCCGGAAGGATTTCTCGGTGATCTTGTCGGGGTTGATCCTGCCCTGGGCCGCCAGGTGGGCGATCTGGCGCACGGCGTCCACGATCTCGGCGCGGCCGCCGTAGTTGACGCAGAACTGTAGGGTCAGGACGCGGTTGTGTTTCGACTGTTCCTCGGCCTGCTCCAGCTCCCGGATTACCGAGCCCCAGAGCCGGGGGCGCCGCCCGGCCCAGCGGATGCGGACCCCCATGGCGTCGAGCTGGTCGCGGCGGCGGTGGATGACGTCCCGGTTGAAACCCATGAGCCAGCGCACCTCCTCCGGAGAGCGTTTCCAGTTCTCGGTGGAGAAGGCGTAGGCGCTCAGGTAGGGGATGCCCAGCTCGATCGCGCCCTCGATGACGTCGAACAGGGCGTCCTCACCGCGGGCATGCCCGTCGGTGCGCGGCAGCCCGCGTTCCTTGGCCCAGCGGCCGTTGCCGTCCATGACGATGGCGACATGCTGGGGGAGGAGCTTCGCCGGGATCTCTGGCGGGCGCGCGCCGGAGGGGTGCGGGAGCGGCGGTCGGGGAGTTTTCACCACGGTCAAGAGCTTATCGCTGCCGGTGCACCCTTCCTGGTCCGAGGCCCGGCGGGGCGGGTGGGACGCCGCGCTCGCCCGCGCGGCCCTGAGAGAGACCCCGCCATCCGGTGAGAACAGCGGCACCGCCCGGCGTGCCGCCACGGCGGAGAGCCTCACCCGCCCCACCCCATTTAGTTTTCTAGTTCGATTGATTGCCCAGTCTTGGAAAATTGTCGGCCAGATGTTCGATACTAGATGTATGGGTGTCGATGTGCGGATTCCGGAGGTCCCCGGGTCATGGGGTGCCCCAAGACCGGGGCGTGAGGTGCACCCGGTGCTGCGGACGGTGCTGCCCGGCGGGCTCAAGCCGGGGGTGTATAGCCTGACGGGGGTCACCTCGGTGGCCTTCGGGCTGCTGGTGGATGGCTGGTGCGGCGTGGCTGGGCTGCCGGAGCTCGGGATGGAGGCGGCCCACGAATGGGGCGTCGACCTCGGCAGGCTGGTGCTGGTCCCCCGGGTGGGGGTGTGGCTGGAGACCGTGGCCGCGCTGATCGAGGGGCTGGACGTGCTGCTGGCCCCGGCCCCGCCCGGCATCGCCCCGGCGGCGGCCCAGCGCCTGACGGCGAGGCTGCGCTCCCGGGGGGCGGCGCTGGTCGTGCTGGGAGACTGGCCCCGGCCCCGGGCCGTGATCCATGCGTCGACGGTTGCCTGGCATGGGCTCGGGTGGGGGCATGGCCACATCGCGGGGCAGCTCATCGAGGTGAGCGTGTCGTCCCAGCACACCCGGCGGCAGGTCACGGTGCTCAGGGGGAGCGATGGTGTCCGGATCGGCTGAGGTGCCCCGGGTGCTGCTGGCCTACCTGCCCGGCTGGCAGGTGCGGACCGCGCGGGTAGAGGCGGGGCCGGGCCCCCTCGCCGTGGTGTCCGGCGGGGTGGTGGTGGCGTGCTGTGCCGGGGCCGCCGCGGAGGGCATCGTGCCCGGCCTGCGGGTCCGGGACGCGCAGCTGCGCTGCCCCGGTGCGATCCTGGTCGAGCGGGACGAGCGGGTCGAGGCGGAGGCCTTCGAAGAGGCGGCCGACGTCATCGAACGGGTGGTGCCCGAGGTGCACGTTCCGCGTCCGGGGGTCGCCGCGGTCCGGGTGCGCGGCCCGGCCCGGTTCTATGGCGGTGAGCTGGCGGCCGCGCGGGCGGTCTGGCAGGCGCTGCGCGACGGGGGCTTCGGCGAGGCCCGCATCGGCGTGGCCGACGGGATGTTCGCGGCCGAGCAGGCGGCGCGCGGGGCCCGCCCGGTCTCGATCGTCTCGGCTGGGCGCAGCGCGGAATACCTGTCCGAGAAAGAGGCCGACCTTCTCGGCGACGAGCGGCTGGTGCGCACGCTGCACCAGCTGGGGCTGCGCACGCTGGGGCAGTTCGCGGCGCTGCCCGCCCGGGACGTCACGGCCCGCTTCGGCGAAGCGGGCAGGGTCGCGCACCTGCGGGCCCGCGGGCAGGACTGGTCGGCGCTGGAACCGCGGTCCAGGCGGCGTGGGCACGGCGCCGGGGTGAACTTCGACGAGCCGCTGTGGCTGGCCTCCCAGGTGGTGGAGGGCTCGCGTCCCGTGGTGGAGCAGCTGGTCGCCGAGATCGCCGCGGCTGGGGGAGTGTGCACGCAGGCCTGCATCATGGTGCGCACGGGGCTCGGGGTCACCGAACGGACCTGGAGCCACCCGTGGCAGTTCAGCGTCCAGGAACTGCTGGCCCGCCTCGAATGGCAGCTCCAGGACCTGGCCGTCACGGAAGCAGGTGAGCCGGACGGCGTCCTGGCGGTGCAGTTCCTGCCCACCGTCCACCCGGCGGCGGAACACGCCGAGGGGCTGTTCGGCGACCGGCCGGGCGAGCACCTCATGCACGTGCTGACCCAGCTGCAGGGACGCGATGGGCGCTCGGCCGTGCTCGTGCCCGCGCTGAGGGGGGACCGGGTCGTGGGCCAGCGCTGCGTGCTGACCCCGTTCGGGGTCGCGCAACCGGGCCCGCGGGACCGCCGCCGGGACCAGCCCTGGCCGGGGCGCCCGGCGGGCCCGGCGCCTGGCATCGTGTTCCCCCGGCCGCGCCGGGTCGGCCTGCGGGACTCCTCGGGGGCGCCGCTCACGGTGGCCGATGGCGTGCTCGCCGCCGAACCGGCGTGGCTGGAGACTCCCTCGGGGCGTTCGGCGGTGACGGCGTGGGCTGGGCCGTGGCCGGTGCGGCAGCGCTGGTGGGGTGAGCGTCCGGTATCGCTGGAGCGGCTGCAGCTCGTCACCTCCGCGCAGCAGGCGTGGCTGGTGGCGGCCGCGGGCGGGCACTGGTGGGCGGAGGCCTGCTATGGCTGAGCACTGCCGCCCCGGTGCCCGGGGCTCGTGCGCCGCGCCCCGAGGCGGGGCGGTCACCCCCTACGCGGAACTGCACGCCCACTCCAGTTACAGCTTCCTCGACGGCGCCGCCAGCCCGGAGTCTTTGGTGGAGCAGGCGAGCCGACTCGGGCTGAGCGCTTTGGCGCTCACCGACCACGACGGCCTCTACGGGGTGGTCCGCTTCGCCGAGGCCGCCGAGTCCTGCGGGCTGGCGACGGTCTATGGGGCGGAGCTCTCGCTCGGCCTGCCCGAACGCCCCTCGGGGGCCGCGGACCCGGAGGGCACCCACCTGCTGGTCCTGGCCCGCGGAACGGAGGGCTACCGCAGGCTGGCCCGGGCGATCACGGAGGCCTATTTCCACCCCGGCGCCGGGAAGGGGCGCCCCGTCTACGACCTGGAGGAACTGGCCGGGCAGGCGGACGGGCACTGGGTCGTGCTGACCGGCTGCCGCAAGGGGGCGGTCCGCCGGGCACTGGCCGCGGGGGGCGAGGAGCGGGCCGCGGCCGACCTGGCCCGGCTGCGCGACCTCTTCGGCGACGTGGTCGTCGAACTGACCAGCCACCGGCTGCCCACCGACGACGCGACCAACGACCGGCTGGCCGGGCTGGCCGCCCGGCTGGGGCTGCCGGTGGTCGCCACCAACGCGGTGCACTACGCGACGGCCGGGCAGTTCGAACTCGCCTGTGCCCTCGCCGCAGTGCGGGCCAGGCGCAGCCTGGACGAGCTGGACGGCTGGCTGCCGCCCGGGCCGGACGCGCGGCTCATGAGCGGGGCCGAGATGGCGGCCCGTTTCGCCCGCTATCCGGGCGCGGTGTCCTACAGCCTGGAGGTGGCAGAACGCACCCAGTTCTGCCTGCGCGCGGCCAGGCCGGACCTGCCCAGCCAGGAGGTGCCAGAGGGGCATACCCCGATGAGCTGGCTGCGGGTGCTGGTCGAATCCGGCAGGACCCAGCGCTACGGTGACGATCCGGTGGCGGCGGCGCGGCTGGCCGAGGAGCTGCGGGTCATCGAGGCCAAGGGGTTCGCCGGGTACTTCCTCATCGTCTACGACATCACGCAGTTCGCGCGCGAGCGGGGCATCCTCTACCAGGGCCGGGGTTCGGCCGCGGCCTCGGCGGTCTGCTACGTGCTGGGCATCACGGTGGTCGACCCGGTCTTCTACGGGTTGCCCTTCGAGCGTTTCCTGTCGGCCCTGCGCGAGGAGGAACCCGATATCGACGTCGATTTCGACTCCGGGCGCCGGGAAGAGGTGATCCAGTACGTCTATGCCCGGTATGGCCGCCGCCGCGCGGCCCAGGTCTCCAACGTGGTCACCTACCGTCCCCGCAGCGCCGTCCGCGATATGGCCAGGGCCCTCGGCTATAGCCCAGGCCAGCAGGACGCCTGGAGCAAGCAGGCGCAGCGGTGGGGGCCGGGCATCGTCAGCGAGGGCGACGAGATCCCTCCCCGGGTGAGGGACCTGGCGACCCAGGTGCTGGGCTTCCCCCGCCACCTGAGCATCCACCCCGGCGGCATGGTGCTGACCCGCCAGCCCGTGGGGGAGGTCTGCCCGATCGAACCCGCCCGGATGGACGACCGGACGGTCCTTCAATGGGACAAGGACGACTGCGCCTGGATGGGGCTGGTCAAGTTCGACCTGCTGGGGCTGGGCATGCTGTCGGCGATCCAGCACACGTTCGACCTGGTGGCCCAGCACACCGGCGAGCGGTGGACGATGGACACGCTGCCCCGCAACGAGCCCGGCGTTTACGACATGCTGTGCCGTGCCGACAGCATCGGGGTGTTCCAGGTGGAAAGCCGCGCCCAGATCGGCACCTTGCCCAGGCTGCGTCCCAGGAGCTTCTACGACCTCGCCGTCGAGATCGGCCTCATCCGTCCGGGGCCGATCCAGGGCGGGGCCGTGCACCCGTATATCCGGCGCCGCACGGGCGCCGAACCGGTCACCTACCCGCACCCGCTGCTGGAGCCGGTGCTGAAGCGGACGCTGGGCATCCCGCTGTTCCAGGAGCAGCTCATGCAGATGGCCGTCACCCTCGGCAACTGCACCGCGGCCGACGCGGACCTGCTGCGCCGCGCGATGGGCTCCAAACGCGGGGTGGAACGCATCGAGAGGCTGCGCGACAAACTCTTCGAGGGGATGGCCGCCAATGGGATCACCGGCGAGGCGGCCCGCGGCATCTACGGCCAGATCGAATCCTTCGCCAGCTTCGGGTTCGCCGAATCCCACGCGCTGAGCTTCGCGGTGTTGGTCTATGCCAGTTCCTGGCTCAAGCTGCACTATCCGGCGGCCTTCCTCGCCGCGCTGCTGCGCGCCCAGCCCATGGGTTTCTATTCCGGGGCCACGCTCACCGCGGACGCCCGGCGGCACGGCGTCGAGGTGCGCCCGCCCGATATCGCCCATTCGGGGGTGTGGGCGGGGCTGGAACCCTCGGGGTGCCGGGCGGAACCGCCGGAGGAATGCCTGCGCGACCACTCCGAGGACGAGATCGGGCCCTTCGACCCCAACGCCCCGGACGATTCGGCCAGGCACCGCCGTGACGGCGGGCACTCGGTCCGGCTCGGGCTGGCCGGAATCTCGGGAGTCTCCGTGGCGGCCGCGCGGCGCATCGTCGACGAACGGGAGCGGGCGCCGTTCGCCAGCCTGGCCGACCTGGCCCGCCGCATCGGGCTGGACACCGGCCAGTGGGAGGCCCTGTCGCTGTCGGGGGCGCTGGACTCGCTGGCGGGGTCGCGGCGCTCGGCGCTGTGGCGAAGCGCCGACCTGTCCCACATCGGGCCTGGCCAGCTCGGAATCGAGCTGTGCAGCCAGCCACCTCTGCTACCCGAACCGAGCGCGCTGGAGGTGCTGGCGCACGACCTGTGCGCGACCGGGATCAGCACCGCCGATCACCCGCTGAGGCATGCCAGGGAGCGGCTGTCCCGGCGTGGAGCGGTGCCGGTCGGGGCTCTCGGGGGCTGCGAGGCGGGTCGCCGGATCGAGGTGGGCGGCCTGGTCACCCACCGGCAGCGGCCAGCGACGGCCGGAGGGGTGACCTTCCTCAACCTGGAGGACGAGACGGGCCTGCTCAACGTCATCGTGTCCCCCGGCACCTGGCAGCGCTACCGTGCGGTCGCGCGGGCGTCACCGGCGCTGATCGTGCGCGGCATCGTTGAGCGCACCGGGCCGGTGGTGAACCTGTACGCCGACCGGCTGGAGGCGCTGGATCTCGGGCTGGTGACTCCGGCGAGCAGGGACTTCCGCTGAGCCGGGCCAGGGCCCGGCGGGACAAAGATGTGCCCAGCCGGTGCGCGATCGCCAGCTCCGGTGGGCCAGGGCATAGGGTGGAGGGCATGCCAACCTACCGGGACGAAGCCGTGGTGCTGCGTACCTACCCGCTCGGGGAGGCCGACCGCATCGTGGTGCTGCTGACCCGGACCCACGGCAAGCTGCGGGCCGTGGCCAAGGGGGTGCGCCGCACCTCCAGCAAGATCGGGGGGCGCCTCGAACCGGGCAATCACGTCGACGTGCAGCTCGCCACGGGACGCGGCAGCCTCGACGTGGTCACGCAGCTGGAGGGGCTCCACGTGTTCAGTTTCGCGGCCGACTACCCGTGTTTCACCGCGGCCCAGGTGCTGCTGGAGACGGCGGACCGACTCGCGGCTGAGGAGCGGACACCCATGACGGCGCACTACCGGCTGCTGTTGGGTGCGCTGCTGGCGCTCGGCCGGGGCGACCTGGCGGGAGAGACGATCGTGGATTCCTACCTGCTGCGGGCCCTGGCCACCTCGGGCTATGCCATGGCGATCGCCACGTGCGCGGCCTGCGGTGCAGGCCAGGACCGGGGCTGGTTCGCGGCCGGGCTGGGCGGAGTGTTGTGTGACCGGTGCCGCCCCGCGGCCGCGTCCCGGGTGGACGCGGAGCTGCTGGCCTACCTCGGGGCCCTGCTGGCGGGCGACTGGTCGGCGACCGGGGTGGAGACCGGCGTCAGGCGCCGGGGGAGCGGCATCATCGCGACCTTCGCGCAGTGGCAGCTGGACCGCGAGCTGAAATCACTGCCTTTCCTGGTGCGTTCCTGACTCGTCCCCGGAGCAGCGCGAGCAGCGGCCGAACAGTTCCAGGCTGTGGTCGACCTGGCTGAACCCGTGCTGCCGCGCGACGGCCTCGGCCCAGGTCTCGACCTGTTCGGCCGCGATCTCGACGGTCGTCCCGCATTCGCGGCACACCAGGTGGTGATGGTGCCCGGTCGAGCATCGGCGGTAGGTCGCTTCCCCCTCGGCGGTGCGCAGCATATCCACTTCCCCGGCCTCGGCCATCGCCTGCAGGGCACGGTAGACCGTCGCCATGCCGATGGAATGCCCCTTGCGGCGCAGCATCTCGTGCAACTGCTGGGCCGTCCTGAACTCCGACGTATGCGCCAGCAGCTCACGGACAGCAGAACGTTGACGAGTGTTGCGTCGCTCAGTGCTCATCGAAATGGTCTCCATGTCGGGCGTGACGGTGTCCGTCTTCAATGTAATCGTAGTGGTCACCGTGCAGAATCCGGGCCGCCCGTCTCGTGCTATGGCTTGGGTCGCGCCCCTCGGCGATGATGTGAGGACGCCGGTCCGGGTAGGGGTCTTCGATGAAGGCGACGAAGCGCCGGTCCTTGACGATTCTGGTGAGGGGCCAGCTCAGGATGAACACGAGGATGCTGAGCACGACGATGGTCGCCCCCGACGCCGAGTTCAGGTAATAGGACGCTCCGGTCCCGGTCACCGCCGTCAGCGCACCGATCGCCATGGAACCGATGAGGACCGCCCGGAAACCGGTCAACAGGTTCTGTGCCGTGGCCACGGGGATCACCATCAGCGCGCTGACCAGCAGCAGGCCGACCGTGCGCATCGAGACCGTGACGGCGACGGCGGCCAGCACCACGATCAGCAGGTTGAGGGTGCGGGTGGCCAGCCCAAGGACCCGCGCGTAGTCCTCGTCCACGGTCACGGCGAACAGGTAGGGCGACAGCCCGAGCGTCACGAGGAGGCACACCACGGCCAGGCCCGCGATGATCCAGAGGTCCTGGACGGACACGGTGGTCAGCGCGCCGAACAGGAACTGGGACAGCGCTCCCGCCCCCTGTCCGGCCACGCCCGCCATCATGACGCCCGATGCCAGGCCCCCGTAGAACAGGATGGCCAGGCCGACGTCACCGGTTGCCTTGCCCTGCTGCCGGAGCAGTTCCACGGCGACCGCCCCGGCGACGCACACGGCGATCGCGGCGGGCAGCGGGGCGGTGTTGGTCATGAAGGCCAGGCCGACGCCCATGATCGCGACGTGGCCGAGGCCGTCGCCGAGCAGGCTGAGCCGCCGTTGCACGATGTAGGTGCCGATCGCCGGTGCGATGAGCCCGCTGAGCAGGGCGGCGATGAGCGCCCGCTGCATGAACGCGTGGCTGAGGATTTCCATCACGGCACCTCCGGTAGGGGATCGGCGAGGCGCCCGTCGTGCAGCGTCACCCGGTGGTCGACCAGTGAGCCCAGGGCGCCCTGTTCGTGCAGGACGACGAGCATCGCCAGGCCGTCCGACTTCAGCTCGGCGAACAACTCCGCGAGCCGGTCCTGGGTCCTCAGGTCGATCCCGGCCATCGGCTCGTCCAGCACCAGCATGTCCGGCCCACCGACGAGCGCCCGGGCGATGAGCGCACGCTGCTGCTGGCCTCCCGACAGCTTCGTCATCGGCCAGGACGCGCGATCGGCCAGTCCGACGCGGCGCAGGGTCTCGGCGATGGCTCGCTTGCGGGCCTTGCCGAGCGGTTGGAAGGGTTTGCGGTTCGCCAACAGCCCGGAGGCGACCACTTCGGTGACCGTCGCGTTGACGCCGTGGAGGGAGTTGCGCTGCGGCACATAGCCGATGCGCGACCAGTCGCGGAAGGACCCCAGGGGCGTGCCGAACCAGGAGATCTCGCCCGCGGAGTGGCCGACCAGGCCGAGCAGGGCGCGCACGAACGTGCTCTTGCCGGAACCGTTGCTGCCGAGCAGGGCGACGAGCTGGGCCGGGTCGACGTCGATGGCGACGTCTCTCAAGACGGGCATGCCGCCGAGGGACACATAGACCCCGGCGGCATGCAGCGCGCGGTTACGTACAGTCATTGGCCGTCTTGAGCGCGGTGAGGTTGGCCCGCATAACCTCCACGTAGTCCTTGCCCCGGGAGTCCTTGGTGAGGCCCTCCAGCGGGTCGAGCACGTCGGTGGCCAGACCGAGGTCCCCGGCGATGGACTTCGCGACCTCAGGGGAAGTGAGGGCCTCGTAGAAGACCGTCGTCACGCCATGTTTCTTGGCCTGCTCGTGCACCTCGGCGATGCGGGCGGGGGAGGGTTCGGCGTCGGGGCTGAGCCCGCTGATCCCGATCTGGTGCAGGCCGTAGCGGGAGGTCAGGTAGCCGAAGGCCTCGTGAGAGACGATGATGTCGTGCCGTTTGCAGGAGGCCAGGCCGGTCTTGAACTCCTCGTCGAGGGCGCCCATCTTGCTCACCACGGCCTTGGTCGCGGCCTCGACGGAGGCCTTGTCGGCCCCCTGGGCGGCGGACAGTTTCGCGCCGACCACCTCGGCGATCTTGGCCATGTTCAGTGGGTCGAGCCACACGTGCGGGTCGACGCCGCCGTGGTCGTGGCCGTGCTCGTCCTTGCCTTTGTCGTCGTGGTCGTGACCGTGGTCGTCGGCGTGGTCGTCGTGGTCCTCGAGCTTCTTGAGTTCGACCACCGAGGCGACATCAAGGACGTTCTTCGGCTTCTCCTGCTCGACGGCGGCGTCCACCTGGGCCTGGAAACCCTTCTGGTAGACGACGAGGTCGGCCTTGCCGAGCGAGGCGATCTGCTGCGGGGTGAGTTCGAGGTCGTGGGCCTCGGTCCCCGGCGCGGTCAGGCTGGTCACGGTCGCGGTGTCTCCGGCGATCTGTTCGCTGAGGTACTGCAGGGGGTAGAACGCGACGACGACGTTGAGCTTCGGCGTGGCGGCCTGGGTGGTGCTCGCGCTCGTCCCTGGGGATGCATCACCGCCGGCGGGGGCCCCAGAGGCCGAACAGCCGGTGATGAACAAGGTGGTCGCCGCGGCGGCGGCGATCGTGCGGGCAATCTTCATGAAAACGATTATCAATAGGTCGGTTTTCGTGTGTCAAACCGCCGCGGAACCCCGCTACGCTGGCCGGATGAGTGGGCAGGAACTGCGGGTCGTCATCCGGTTCGAAGCCGAGGACGCCGCCTCTTTCCGCGCCAGCGCGGAGCCGGTGGTGGCCTACTGGCGCGGCCGCGAGGGCTGTCTGGAGGTCGAACTGGTGCGCAACCTCGACGATCCCGGGCTGTGGGCGATCCTGAGCCGATGGCGCGACGTCGGCAGCTATCGCCGTTCCTTCAGCGGGTTCGAGGCGAAGCTGATCCTGACCCCGCTGCTGGGGCGGGCGGTGGACGAACCGACCGCCTACCTGGCTCCCGATGAGGTGCCCGATCCGGTCTGGCGCGGCGAAGTCGAGGAATAGCCGCCGGACCACTACCCTTGGACGAGCGCCCACCGCGCCAGCAGCCACCAGCCAGGTGGCTGTTCCAATGAGGACTTGGAGATCACATGGCAACCAAACTCGACGACGTCATCAACCTGTGCAAGCGCCGGGGTTTCGTCTATCCCAGCGGCGACATCTACGGCGGCACCAGGGCCGCATGGGATTACGGGCCGCTGGGCGTCGAGCTGAAAGAGAACATCAAGCGCCAGTGGTGGCGTTCGGTGGTCCAGGGTCGCGACGACGTCGTCGGCCTCGATTCGTCGGTCATCCTGCCGCGCCAGGTGTGGGTGGCCTCCGGCCACGTCGGCGTGTTCAGCGACCCCCTGACCGAATGCATGCAGTGCCACAAGCGCTACCGCGCCGACCACCTGGAGGAGGACTTCGAACTCAAGCACGGGCGCCTGCCCAGCTCCCTAGCCGAGGTAGTGTGCAAGAACTGCGGCACCACCGGGCGCTGGACCGAGCCGCGGGACTTCAACATGATGCTCAAGACCTATCTCGGGGTCATCGAGGACGAGTCGGGGCTGCACTACCTGCGTCCCGAGACCGCCCAGGGTATCTTCGTGAACTTCAAGAACGTGCAGGGCACCTCCCGGATGAAGGTGCCGTTCGGCATCGGCCAGGTCGGCAAGAGTTTCCGCAACGAGATCACCCCCGGCAACTTCATCTTCCGCACCCGCGAGTTCGAGCAGATGGAGATGGAGTTCTTCGTCGAACCGGGCACCGACGAGGCGTGGCACCAGCACTGGATCGACGCGCGCACCGACTGGTACGTCGACCTGGGCATCGCCCGGGAGAACCTGCGCCACTACGAGCACCCCAAAGAGAAGCTGTCCCACTACTCGAAGCGGACCGTCGACATCGAGTACCGCTTCGGGTTCCAGGGATCGGAATGGGGTGAGCTGGAGGGCGTGGCCAACCGCACCAACTTCGACCTCGGCACCCACATCGAGCATTCCGGGGTGGACCTCAGCTACTACGACCAGGCCCAGGACAAGCGGTACGTGCCCTATGTCATCGAGCCGGCGGCGGGCCTGACCCGTTCGCTCATGGCCTTCCTGGTCGAGGCCTACGTCACCGACGAGGCGCCCAACACCAAGGGTGGGGTCGATCAGCGCACGGTGTTGCGGCTGGATCACCGCCTCGCCCCGGTCAAGGCGGCCGTGCTGCCGCTGTCGCGCAACGAGGCCCTGTCGCCGAAGGCGCGCGACCTGGCGGCCGAGCTGCGCAAGCACTGGAACGTCGATTTCGACGACGCCCAGGCGATCGGACGCCGCTACCGCCGCCAGGACGAGATCGGCACGCCGTTCTGCATCACCGTGGATTTCGACACGCTTGAGGACCAGGCCGTGACCATCCGGGAGCGCGACTCGATGCGGCAGGAACGCGTCGGGCTGGACCAGGTGAAGTCCTACCTGCATTCCCGCCTGCTCGGTCTCTGATCCTGGAACGGGTCTGGGTGTGCCCGGTGGCGTGAGCCGCCGGGCACACCCGCATCTGCGTCAGGTTAGGTCATCCTGTCTCTCCCGCCTGGGCGCGTCCTCGCTAGCCTGTGCGCATGGACGCTGACGTGGGCGGGGCCGCCGCGATGCTGCGCGGAGTCAGCAAGCGTTTCGGGGACAGGCTCGTGCTGCGCGACATCGACCTCCGCCTGGGCTGGGGCGAAGTCACGGTAGTGCTCGGCCCCTCGGGGTCAGGAAAGTCGACGCTGTGCCGCACCATCAATGGCCTGGAGACGATCGATTCCGGCGAGATCGTGGTGACTGGGCACAGGATGCCCAGCGACGCCAGGGGGCTGGCCGAGCTGCGGGCCGATGTGGGCATGGTGTTCCAGTCGTTCAACCTGTTCGCCCGCCGCACGGTGCTGGAGAACGTCATGCTCGGCCCGGTCCGGGTCCGGCGGCGAAGCGTCGCGGAGGCCACCGAACGGGCCAGAACCGTGCTGGACCGGGTGGGCCTGCTGGACCAGGCCGACAAACTGCCGGTCGAGCTGTCGGGTGGGCAGCAGCAGCGGGTCGCAATAGCCCGCGCGCTGGCGATGGATCCCGTGATCCTGCTGTTCGACGAACCCACCTCGGCGCTGGACCGGGAGCGGGCCGCTGAGGTGCTCGACGTCATGACCGGCCTCGCCGAGGGCGGCATGACGATGATGGTCGTCACCCACGAGCTGGCCTTCGCCCGCCAGGCCGCCCACCGGGTCGTCTTCCTCGACGGCGGGCGCATCGTTGAGACGGGCCGCCCAGTGGACTTCTTCACAGCGCCGAGGACCAGGCGGGTGCGCGAGTTCCTGGGGAGGGCTGAGCCCCGGCCCTAGGGTCACCGGAGCCGGATCGCCACCCGGCTTCCGCCGAAGAGTTCGGTTTCGGCGACCAGCTTGTCGGGCAGTATTCCCTTAGGCGTGGCGAACAGGAGCGTTCCCGAGCGTTCTTGTTCGGGGGCGATCTCCTCGAGGAAGATCAGTTCCTCGCGGTTCAGGTAGATCAGCGCGTCGCTGTCGGTCTCGTACCTGCCGCCCTCGGCCTCGACGAGGGTGAAAAAGCTGTCATCGAAGACGGCTGCCTGTGTGGTGTTATTCGCGATGGTCACCTTGATGAGCGTCCAGTGTCCCTCTTTGTCACCGAACAGCTCATTCTTGAGCACCGTCGTCTCCGATATCTCGGTGACGGTGAAGTCAATGCCATCCGCGCTGACTGGGACGCCGATCTGGGGAGCCGGTGCCGGGGGATTCCCGGGCGATCGGGACGGTTTAGCTGGTTCCTTCGCCCCACCGGTAGCGGCTCCGATGGGCGTGGCCTGGCGCCCGGCCTGGGCCGTTTCCGCTGGCTGTGCTGGGGCTCGTCCTACCGGGCTGGCAAGGAACAGGAGCACACCGGCGGCGAGGAGCACGCCGAGGGCGATCACGAGCCAGAACCACCACTGCCGATAGACGGGTTTGGGTGGCGGAACCCGTCCCCAGCCGGGAGGCTGCGGCGGGAGAGTCCCGGCCAGAGGCCTCGGGTGCTGAGGCTGGCCTGGATGGCCCTGGGCGGGCGGGGCATAGCACGTGGACGCTGGCGGCGGCTGCTGCCCGGGCGCGCCGTGGGGGTGGGAGGGAGGAAGAGTCATCGGGTTCCTTGGATCGGATGAGCGCTCGAAGCCTAGCAAGTAATGGACGCCGGGCTGTTTGAGCGCGCAGCCGGTGTGAGAAAGATAGGCGCGATGATAGTACGGGGGAGGCGAATAGCCCTATCCGGTGGGCGGGCGGAGATTTTGGCGCCCGGCCCGGTTGGAGCCTCCGGGGATCATCGGCGATACTGGACGGCCGAAAGCCGAAAGGAATCATGCAACCGCTGCGCCTCCATGCCCCCAGCCGCCCTGATGCCGTGGTGGTCGACGTCCCGGTGGTCCTCGCCCCCATGGCGGGGGTCACCAATGTCGCCTACCGGCAGCTCTGCCGGGAACAGGGCGCCGGGCTGTACGTGTGCGAGATGATTACCTCCCGGGGGCTGGTCATCGGCGACGCCAAGACCGCCGCCATGCTCGCCTTCGACGACGCCGAGACGGTCCGCTCGGTGCAGCTGTACGGGGTGGACCCCGCCACCATGGCGGACGCGGCCCGCATCCTGTGCCGGGACTTCGGCGTCCACCACATCGACCTGAACTTCGGCTGCCCCGTGCCCAAGGTGACGCGCAAGGGCGGGGGCGGCGTCCTGCCCTGGAAGCGTGACCGGCTGCGCGCGATCCTGGAGGCGACGGTCCGCGCCGCCGACGAGTTCGGCGTCCCGGTGACGATGAAGACCAGGATCGGTATCGACGAACACCACCAGACCTACCTCGACGCCGGGCGGATCGCCGAGGAGGCGGGGTGCGCCGCCATCGCGCTGCACGCCCGGACCGTGCAGGAGGCCTACGCTGGCCAAGCCCGCTGGGAGTTCATCGCGAACCTGGTCGAGGCCGTGTCGATCCCGGTGCTCGGCAACGGTGACATCTGGGAGGCGTCCGACGCGCTGGCCATGGTGGCGGCCACGGGCTGCGCCGGGGTGGTCATCGGCCGGGGCTGCCTCGGGCGGCCGTGGCTGTTCCGCGACCTGGACGCGGCGTTCAGCGGGGCCGCCCGGCCGGGCCTGCCGAGGCTCGGCGAGGTCGCGGCGATGATGTACCGGCACGGCGAGCTGCTGGCCGCCCACATGGGGGAGAAACACGGGCTGACCGACCTGCGCAAGCACATCGCCTGGTACCTCAAGGGTTTCCCAGCCGGGGGAGAGCTTCGGCGCAGCCTGGCGATGGTCTCCAGCCTGGCCGAGCTGGCCGGGCTGTTGGCCCAGCTGGACCCCGCCGCGCCGTTCCCGGCCACGGAACTCGGGCAGCCGCGCGGACGCCAGGGTTCACCGCGGGCGAAGGTGACGATGCCCCACGGCTGGCTCGACGACGCCCGGGGCGCCGATCTCGACCTCAGCGAGGCCGAGCTCGACACATCGGGCGGATAGGGCTGCGGATCAGCGCTGGAGCGCCGCTTCCATGGTCGGGTTCAGGAACATGAACGTGAAGGCGAAGATCCACGGCAGGATGAAGCTCAAGATCAGGCCGACGATGCCCCACACCCGGCCGCGGGCCATCACGATCGCGATGATTGAGGTGACGAAACCGGCGAAGACGAGGCCGCCGCCCAGCATGATGATCGTGCTCGCCGCGTCCAGGGAGGGGTCGTTCGCGGCGTTGGTGTTGTTCGCGATCGCGGGCAGGTTCAGGCTCTGGAACGGCCAGCCGAACAGCAGCGAGCCGAGCACCACGACAGCGAAGGCGATGATGCCGAGCATCGCTGGCTTCTTCTCGGCCACGGCCGGGAGCGCGCCGTAGCCGTAGGGCTGAGCCTGCTGCTGGCCGTAGTCATAGGGCTGCGCGTAGGGGGACTGCCCGCAGGGCTGCGATGGCTGCTGGCCGTACGGG